>JAFQQW010000039.1 GCA_017410375.1 Clostridia bacterium
CGCGGTTTGGGGTTACCCGAAGGCGTACAAAGGTACGTCGAGAGGCGAAGTTTGTTCATAGCAAAAACGCATTTATCAAAAGAAAACACGCAAAACTTTGCGTGTTTTCTTCATTTGGTGTCGTTCTTGTAAGTTTGTACATACTTTGTTTGCCTTTATACTCGCGTTTTTGCGATCCGGACTTTTTTTACATCCCCCCAATTTTTATTCTACCAGTCGTTTGGAAGCTAAATCTGTTTTTTTGTAGTAAACTAAAGTGATGACGGATGCCACAATCCAGCCTGCGGGGTAGCCCATAGCAATGGGCAGAATGGTGTTTGAAATAAAGTTTGCGGTAATAAACAGATAAACTTGACGGAACACCACAAAGGAGGACAGCATAATAATCATGGGTGCTTTGCTGTTGCCCGAGCCGCGCAGGCTCATGGCAAGCACCTGATTGATGACGCAGACCATATAAAACGGCGAGATATACCGCAAAAATCTTGTGCCGTGATATACCACTTCGGGCTTGTCGTTAAAGATTGCCACGATATGGGGGGCAAAAATCACAATGGGAATCAAAAGAATTGCCGTAACCAGAAGCGCAAGCTTTATGGCAGCAGAAGTTCCTTTTTTGGCACGCTCAACATTGTTGTTACCCAAGTTCTGACCCACAAAGGTGGAAACTGCATAGGCAAGCGCCTGCATGGGCAAAAACAGCAGATGGTCAATTTTCGCGTAAGCTGCCCAGGCGGCGGTCAAATCTTCACCGAAATGGTTAATGTAGCTTTGTACAAATACGTTGGAAAAAGCGGTTACCGCCATCTGGATGGCAGAGGGAATGCCGACGATTAAAATTTTGGTCAGCTCGTTTTTGTGAATGCGAAGTGCAGTAAACTGTAACCGTACACAGGTGCTTGTTTTAAACAGCACAACAATTACAAGTACCGCAGAAACCGCCTGCGAAATTACCGTTGCCCAGGCAACACCTGCAACGCCCATATCAAGGTGAATGACAAAAATTAAATCCAGCACAATGTTAATCAGCGCGGAAACCACCAAAAAGTAAAAGGGCTTTGTGGAATCGCCGATGGCGCGCAGAACGGATGCACCGATGTTATAAAAAACCATAGCCAGCATTCCGCTGAAATAAATGTTTAGATAGGTCAGCGCTTCGGGAGCAACGGACGGGGGCATGTTTGCAATTTTTAACATGAGAGGCGCTGCCCAGAGGCCGATAAAGGTAAACAAAATGCCAACCAACAGGGACATCATCATTGCGGTATGTACGGTCTGCTTCAGGTTTTGCAGTTTTCTTGCACCGTAATACTGGGAAATCACAACCCCTGCACCGTTGGAAAGGGCAATGAACGCATTGAGGAGCATGTTGACAATAGAGGTTACAGACCCCACCGCCGCAAATGCCGCATTGGTGGAAAAATTGCCCACAACCCAGGTGTCTACCAGATTGTAAAACTGCTGAAACAGGTTACCCATGAAAAGCGGTACGGCAAACAGCGACAACTGCTGATAAATATTGCCGTGTGTCATGTCGATGTTCTGTTTTTTAAAGCTTGCTAAACCTTTCATTTTTTAACATCTCCCCATCAAGGCTTGTTGTTATTTTATATTGTAGCACGTTCTTCTCGGTTTTGCAAGTAAAAAGCAATAAACGGAGCGGAATTCCGCTCCATTTATTGTGTGTTGTAAGCGTAGGTGATCGGTTAAGCAAAACACCTAAAATAACAGACCCAAATTTCATAATTATTTACGATTTAATTTTTTTACCCGTTCAGAAAGTTCGGAAAGCTCTTCTTTGGAAAGCTCGGGTAAGCGTTCTAACTTTTCCAAAAACATGGAAACCGTTTCAGTTTCCCGTGCTTTTACAAACTCCATGTAGTACGCCAGTACCACACCCGGGACCATGGCGGCAACCATAATGCCGTAAAGCGCGAGCAAAACCGTAATCACTCTGCCGATTGCCGTAACGGCGCAGATATCGCCAAAGCCGATAGTGGTGGATGCCACAAAGCAGTACCACACACCTTCAAAGAATCCGTTAATCTGTGGCTCGATAACGGCTAAAATCCCTGCGGCGATACACAAAAATACTAAAAAGGTCCAAAAAATATGTATAGCACCGGTGCGCTTTAAAACGGCAATACAACGTTTAAACCCTTTCACGTTTCATCCCCTCCGTCCGTGTTTTATAAGGTTATTTTTATCATAGCATACATTTTAAAAACAGTCAATTGTTTGTTGCCGAAAAAAGCTTGACAGCAGAGATTTGGCGTGCTAAAATACTCTCGGGAGATGAGAAAAATGGATTTTACAAAATTAACGAAAACCCTTGACAGCTTTGTAGAGCTTGGCGTGCCTGCCAATGACTGCATTGTATATTACAAAGGCAAAGAGGTGTACCGTCATAAAAACGGATATATGGGAAACGAGCTGTTTAATATTTATTCCTGCTCCAAGCCCATTACCTGTGCGGCGGCTTTGCAGTTATATGAAAAAGGTTTATTTAAATTAGAAGATAAGCTTTCCGACTATATGCCCGAGTTTAAAGAGATGGTTGTAAAGGAATCAGACGGCACCCTCCGTCCTGCCAAAACCCAAATTACCATAAAGGATTTGTTCTGCATGACAGCAGGCTTTACTTATTGGCTGAGAACACCGCACCTTATGCATTGCAGAGAAGAAACAGAAGAAAGATGTCCTACAAGACTTACAATGGAATATCTTGCAAAAGAGCCGTTATTGTTCGATCCCGGCGAGCGCTGGGAATACAGCTTATGCCACGATGTGTTGGCGGCTTTGGTGGAGGTGCTTTCGGGCATGCCCTTTGCAGAATATGTAAAGAAAAATATTTTTGAGCCGCTCGGCATGAACCGAACGGACTTTTTGCCCGATTACAGCGTTGTTTCACCGCAGATTGCACCGCTTTGTGCGTGGGATGCGGACATAAAAGCCGCCAAAGTCGTGCCGTCTAAGGTGCCTGTTTACCGCTTAGGTACCGAGTATGCTTCGGGCGGAGCGGGCTGTGTATCTACCGTAGAAGATTACATTAAATTTGCCGAAGCTATGCGAAAAGGCGATGTCATTTTAAAGAAAGAGACCATTGATTTGATGCAAACCCATTGCCTGACCGACGAGCAGATGCGTACTTGCTGGGTGGACGGCTATGGTTACGGCTTGGGCGTTCGTTGCAAAAAAGGCGAAAATGGTGCGCCCGATTTCGGCTGGGGCGGTGCGGCAGGTGCGTACCTTGCAATCGACAGAGAAAATGAATTCACATTTTTCTATGCACAGCATCTTTTAAGCACGCCAATAGAGATCAAACGCAACGGGTTGACGCAGGTGATTTTTGAATGCATATATGACATAGATGCGGAAAAGGAAGCGGTGCCGAAAGGCAATGAAAATAATGCAGGGGCGGCGTTTGTTTAAAAACACAAAAAAGAGCGGAATCCATCAAGGATTCCGCTCTGTTTAATATTCTCTCCTTCCGTCACGCTTACGCGCGACACCTTCCTCGTCAGAGGAAGGCTTTGTTTCTTTCTTGCGGTTAAGCGATTTTCCTGACGGTCTGGGAGCAGAATTCGTTTAGAATTCTGCTCCCAGCGTGTCGATAAACCTATCGACACGCTGTAGACTTAAGAAAAAGCAAGCAATGGAGCGGAATCCTCGATGGATTCCGCTCCATTCAACATCTGTTCAAACCGGAGATTCTTCGCTTCGCTCAGAATAACAAATAGTTCTTTGCTTGCGGTAGAACGACTTTTTCGACAGTCTGAGCAGAATTCGTTTAGAATTCTGCTCTTTGTAAATAGATAATTACGCCCGGCTCGGAGGTATCCCATTCGGGCTGATTTTTTGTGCCGATTTCAGAAATGAGCGCGCCCGGTATGATCAGGCAGTTTTTGCTAAAGGTAACCGAATCGGTTATGTCTATGGCGGTGTCATCTGCCAAATCCTGCATCAAAACCTGTGTAATTTGTTTCTTTGTTTTGATGGTCAGGCTTTTGTATTCGCCAAACACGCCGATAAATTCGGCATTTTCCGCATCTACCGCTATCTCACAAAGGGGAATGTAATATTTGCGGTTTAATGTTCTGCCCAAGGTTGCGATCGAGAACGCACCGTTTGGATTCTTTGCGGCTACAGCATAGGGGGTGTTACCCTCGGAATCGGGAATGATTTCGGGAAGCGGACAACCTCTGGAAATGCGGGCAGGGGCGCTTTTGGTAACGGTATTTTCCTTTATAAACTGTTTAAAGTAGTTCTCTTCATACCACCAGGCTTCAAATTCTTCGTCGCGGTTTTGAAGTGTCCAGAAGTCGGTAAGCTCGTTGGTATCAACAAGGAATTTCTCCCCGTATGCACCAAAGGCAGGGGCAATTCTGTGCCAGCGCACTGCACGGGTGACTTCGGTGATTTTGGTTTTTAAATTTCGGTGCACCGCAGGGAAAGAAATGTCGGGCTTTCCGTTTATAAACGCGCCTGCATACGGATGGCGCATAACCCCCATGGCATATCCTGCTGCGGCGGCGATATACACCTCATCCTCGCAGTTAATCAAGCCCATAAATCCGTTCTCGGTTTTGGGCGCGTTGCCAAAATTTTTCAGTTTTTCCATGGTCATGGGGATAGACATTACAGCAGGCACATCATAGGTGCGGTACACATCGGAGTATGGAATCAGTTCGGGCAACATTGCGTGCTCGATAATCAGATTGGGGGCGTACTGTCTTGCAAGTCGGGTCATTTCTCTGCGATATTCTGCGTTGCGTGCTTTTTCGCCCCAGTCCACCTTCCAGTACGCAAAATCTGCAAAGTCCGCTTCTTTCAGACGGGTGATGCGGTATTTGGGATCGTCTTTGTCGGGAGCTGTTACGGCTTCCTGCGCGCAAACCCAACCGCCAAGCCCTTTCCAGCCTAACGCCTTTACGCGGTCAACCAGCCGTTTTAAGGCGTCCTGGTTAGAAACATTTTTGGTACTTTCGGGAAATTTATCTTTGTCCAACTGTAAACTTCCGCAAAGGGGTCTGTCTTTTACACCTTTTGCCACATCCCAACTGTCATCCATTACAAAAAACAAGTCTTTTCGTGCCTCGGGATAAAAGTAAGCCCAGCCGAAAGGCTTTTCTTCCGAAAACATTCCTTTCTCGCCCATAATCGACCGCTGTCCCTCCGGCTTACCGTCGCAGGAGGCATAAAGCTGTGTCTGCCAGGTACAGTAGTAGTCGGGGGTCGGATTTACAATGTCAGGAATTAAGTTTATGGCCGTTTTTTTCATTTTTTTGCTCCTTTCGGTGCGTGCTGTGTACAGTTTAACACAGAAAATGTATTTTGTAAATAACAAAAAACTCTGGAAAATACTGGACGAATTTTAAAAGCTGTGATATAATAAACACTATCATTTAAGTAAAGTGGGGACATAAAAATGAAAAGAAGTATTTCGATTTTGCTGGTGCTTGTGATGGTGCTGGCATTGCTTCCGATGCAAGCGGCTGCGGCAACTTTTTCGGATGTACCCGAAAGCCATTGGGCATATCAGACCATTCATGACCTGGCAGAAAAGGGCGTAATTAACGGTGTCGGAGACGGACGGTATGACCCCGACGGCACTTTGACCCGTGCGCAGTTTGTAAAGCTTTTAACCTGTGCATTGGGTACTTTTGATGCACAAAAAACATATCCTGCAGTGTTTGCGGATACCCCGGCGGATGCCTGGTACACCCCGTATGTAACCTGCGGTGTGCAAAGCGGAATTATAGAAAATAACGGCTCGGCATTTATGCCCGAGAACCCTGTTTCCCGCGGTACGGCGGCGGTTTGGATTGCAAACGGTCTGGGCATCATGACCGATACCGAGTGCGCTTTTTCGGATGTATTGTATGCGGTGGAAAGAGAAGCGGTTGCGGCGGCATCCGAGCGCGGTTTAATCAAAGGCTACGAGGACGGCACATATCGTCCGGGCAACATTTTGTCCCGTGCAGAAGCGGCGGCTCTGATTGAGCGTCTGATGCGCGAAAAAGAAGCGCGGAGCGGACTGCGTGCCGATGCGGCAAACGAAATTGTGTTTACCGAAAAGGTACAGGTGGCAGAAACGGGCGCAAGCAAAAACAAGGTAACAGCAATGGATGCGGAAAAGAAAACGTTAACGGTTTCTTCTGCAGACAGTGTGGTTAAAAACTTAAAAAAAGGGGATGTTTTGTATATCCCGGGTGCATTTTCGGACGGCGAAGATGTGCTTGTCAAGGTGGTAAGCAGTAAAAAGGCAGGGACCAGGACAGAAATTTCTTATGAGGAGCCTGCTTTTTCAGACGTGATTGAAAGCATTGACATTTCAACCGTTGTTACCCCCTCCGAGGCCGACCTTGCAAAAAATGAGCATATCAGTCTTACGGGCGGTTTTTCAGGCGGTGATGTTGGCAAAGTGGACCTCAACCTGGAGAAAAAAGATGGTAAATGGACGGTAATGCTCAATGCTGACGAACATAAAAAGAAAGAATTTACCATCGAAACGCCGAACTTTGACACCAAAAAGGGCGCATATGCGCAAATGAATATGAGTGTTGAGGTGTTGGTAGACATTCAGCTGAATCTGCTCCACCCGAATCTGGAAGCCAAGGCGAAGGTATTGACCGAGGTGGGCGCTGTGGCAGGCTATGCCAATGATGCGTCGGCAAGCGGTGCCATTCCGTTCCCCGAAATCACCATTGCGGTGGCAGGACCGTTGGAAATCGCGGTAACGCCGTCCATTACAGCTTCGGCAGGCGGTAAATTCAAGGTGGAAGCCGATGCAATTTTAACCAATGATTCGGGTATTGAGTACAAGGACAGTACGTTATTGCCCTGGAGCAAGACGACATTTGATTCAGGGCTTGAAGCCGATGCAGACGGCTATGCGGAAATCGGTGTTTCGGCACAGGTGGATCTGGGACTTTTGGATGTAAAGAATATTGGCGACCTGGATTTGCTGACCTTAACGGCAGACCTGGGTGTTGGTGTTGAGGGCAAGGTTTCGGTAGAGCAATTCCTTTCGGGCGGTGCGGACGGCTTGCAGTATGCAGGACATCAGAATACACCCGACGAAAACGGCAAAATCCACAACTGCTATTTTTGTGTGGAAGGTACAATTTATTCGTATGATTTCTTTACCTTCGGTTTAAGCGAAGAGCTGAACGAGGGCTTAAAAGAATACACAGGCAAAGAGCTGACCTATAAGAGTAAAAAGCACATTTTTGTATTTTCTCCCTGGCATTATTCCTTCGGGGATTGGGAGGGTGAAAATTTTGAAATGAGAAACTGTCCGCACATGGCTTATGAAACCACCATAACGGTGCGTGACAAGGAAACTAAACAGCCTCTTTCGGGCGCAAGCGTGTATGTAAATGACAAAAAGAACGGATATACCGATGCAAACGGGCAGATTGTGTTCTATTTAGAGCCGAATCTGTATTCTGCAAAGCTGACCCTGGAAGACTATACCGAAGATACCATAAGCTTTTATGTGCCCTGGAGCAGAAATGCTGTTTCGGCAGAGCTGGAGCCTGAATTGAGCGGTTTCTTTAAGACGGTAGATTATAACGGCGAATATATCGGGGAAGCAAGATATTATATTTCGAACGGTAAGCTGTATAAAGAGGCTGACGGTAAAAAAACCGTGCTTGCAAACGGCATTATGGGGCAAAATATTTTAACCAACGGCAAAGAAGTGTACTACGGTACAAAAGATTTGAAAATCAAATATAAAAATCTTAAAGACAACACTGAAAAAATTGTACACACCGAAACCGTGCCGCAGAGTATAATAGACGAATGGTCTTACGATGGCAGTATATCTGATTTCTCGCTGAATGTTGTGGGAATCAAAGATAACAGATTGTTCTTCTATCTTGACCACGCGATTGGGGCTATGTATTTAAAAGGGGTGGACATATCCACCGGAGCCACTTTGTTTACAGACGATGATTCGCTTAGGATGGAAGATGGTGAAATGGTTAACAATCAGCTTGTGTTATTCCAGTACAGACGATCTGCGACGGATGAACTGGAAATCTATTCTCTGGATATGGAAAATCTGACAGTCAGCCATTTGGATACCGCGTGCTTCTTTAATATAAAGTCCTACAAAAACGGTTTTCTTTACTGGGACATTACATATTCCGGGTCGAAAACAAGTGGCAGTTTGGTGTACTATGATTACGATACCTACACTAAAAAAGAAGTTTTCCATGCAGACAAAATAGATTTAGGATCTTTTTCGTACGGCAACGGAACCGCAACCTATTCTGTGAAAAACAAAAAATACACCTTGAAGCTGGAGGATTTAATAAAGAAATAAACTGCAAATAAAATATTAAAAAATACGGAGCGGAATCCATTAAGGATTCCGCTCTGTTTGACATGTGTTCTGTTTATGGGATTTCTTTACTTTGCATGATTGAATTAAATAGTAAAAACGCGCTTGAAATTATCCGAAAGGATGGCTTTGTTCTGTTCGGGGGTTAAGTTAAGGTTCATGAATCGTTCCAGCTCATCGGTGTGATCCCACATAGGAAAGTCTACCCCGAAAAACATTTTTTCCAAGCCGTATGTATCAATCAGCTCTCTTGCGCGCTCCGGTGAAATAAAGGGGAGAGAGGAGCTTGTGTCATAATACACATTCTCTAAACCTGCCAAATGCTCAGAAGCATCCTCCCAGCGACGGTAGCCGCCAAAGTGGGAGGCGAGGCAGATGAGCTTTGGAAAATCCTTGGCTACCTTTGCAAGACGCACAGGGGAGGAAAAGTCATAGCGATTGTCCCCGGTGTGGTACAAAATAGCAAGCTTGCCCTCGCAAAGCTCGTAGATTTTATAGGCTTTTTCAGCGTCAATATCAAATTGCTGAAAATCGGGATGGAGCTTTAAGCCGTGCAAGCCGTTTTCAATGCAGAAATTGATTTGCTCTTCGATGTTTTCGTAATCGGGATGCATGGTGCCGAAACCGAAAAATTCTTCATGCTTTTTGCACTCTTCCACAATAAAGTGATTGATGCTTTCCACCTGCGCCGCGGTGGTTGCCGCAGAGCAAACAAGATATTTTTTTACGCCGATGGGATTACCGCTTTTTAAAAGGGCTTCCGAAATACCGTCCCCGTCATACATATCTATGCCGTAAAACTTACCGATGGCAGAAACTGCCTTGCGGGCAATTTTCTCAGGGAAAATGTGGGCATGGGCGTCACAGATTTCATAGCTTTTGGCAAACTCCGAAACATTCTTGTACTGCATATTTGTCGCTTCTTTCTGAAAATTTTCTGAATCATTCCGATTAGGCCCCCTTGTCTAAAGGGGGATGTCAGCCGAGCAGGCTGACTGGGGGATTTGGAAAACAGAAAACAATTTAATGGATTTTTTCCAATTATATAATAAAAACAGTCAAAAATCAATATTTTTTTGGAAAAAACTAAAATTTTTCTTGACAAGCCTGTATATTTTGTGGTATAATTATTATCCATCATAATGTAACTTGGTGCAATATGCCTTTCGGGAGGTAATTGTTTCCTATATATAATATGGTGCATGCAATTTGTAAGATTTTTTCATTCATATTTGGAACGAGGCTTTTGAAAAAGAAAAGGCGCTCAATGTTCAGGATGATTAAATGCGTTACGGATTTAATTTATTTTCAAATGAGGTGAATTTAATTTATGTCAGAACCCAAGGTAATCAAACTGGGCAAAAACACCAGACGAAGCTATTCTAAAATTGACGAAGTTCTGGAAATGCCTAATCTGATTGAAGTACAGAAAAACTCTTACAAGTGGTTTTTAGAGGAAGGTTTGCATGAAGTATTCAAGGATGTGTCTCCCATCACCAACTTTGCGGAGAACTTAATCTTGGAATTTACCGATTACACTTTGGATGAATCGGCTGCAAAGTATGCCCTCGAAGAATGCAAAGAAAGAGATGCAACGTACGCAGCACCCCTTCGTGTTAAGGTACGTTTAATCAACAAGGAAACCGGCGAATTAAAGGAACAGGAAATCTACATGGGCGACTTCCCGCTTATGACCGATCAGGGTACCTTTATTTACAACGGCGCAGAACGTGTTATTGTCAGCCAGTTGGTAAAATCGCCCGGCATCTACTATGAATCGGATTATGATAAGGCAGGCAACCTGCTCTTTAAGGCAACCGTTATCCCGAACCGCGGTGCATGGATTGAATACGAAACCGATTCTAACAATATTTTCTCTGCCCGTGTGGACAGAACCAGAAAGGTACCGGTAACCGTTCTTTTAAAGGCGCTGGGCCTTGGTAACAATGCCGAAATTTTGCAGATGTTCGGTGAAGATGAAATCCTGCTTTTGAACACCATGGAAAAGGATACCATCAAAGATACCGACGGTGCATTGGAAGAAATTTATAAAAAACTCCGTCCGGGTGAACCGGCAACCGCAGAGGGGGCAAAGCAGCTTGTAAACTCTTTGTTCTTTGATGCACGCCGTTATGACCTGGCACGTGTTGGCCGTTATAAGTTCAACAAAAAGCTGTCTTTGGAAGACAGAGCAACCGGCAAAGAGCTGGCTGAAGATGTAGTAAGCCCCATCACCGGTGAGGTTTTGGCTTCTGCAGGGGATGTTTGCTCCAAGGAAGTGCTCCGCGAACTGAAGAAGAATGCCGTAAACCGTATTGTTCTGAAAATCGAGGACAAAAATGTTGTGGTATTCTCCAACAACATGGTTGACCCTGCTGACTTTATCGAAGGCATCGATTTAGAAGCCATCGGTGTGAACGAAGATGTTTCTTACTCTGTTCTGACCGAGTTGATTGAAGAAAGCGGCGGCGATGTGGACGAACTGACCACCCTTTTAAAGAACAACACCGAAAGACTCATTCCGAAGCATATCTTAGTAGAAGATATTTTTGCTTCCATTAACTATATCATCAACATGCAGCATGGCCTTGGCAGTGTGGACAACATTGACCATCTGGGTAACCGTCGTCTCCGTGGCGTTGGCGAATTGCTGCAGAATCAGTTCCGTGTAGGCTTTTCCAGAATGGAAAGAGGCGTACGCGAACGTATGACCATCCAGGATTTGGATGTAATTACACCTCAGGCGCTCATTAACACCAAGCCTGTTGTGGCAGCCATTAAAGAATTCTTCGGTTCTTCTCAGCTGTCCCAGTTCATGGACCAGCCCAACCCCCTGGCAGAGCTTACCCATAAGAGAAGACTTTCTGCATTGGGTCCCGGCGGTTTGTCCAGAGACCGTGCATCTTTCGAGGTTCGAGACGTACACTACTCTCACTACGGTCGTATGTGCCCGATTGAAACCCCTGAAGGTCCGAACATCGGTCTGATTAACTCTCTTGCAACCTATGCAAGAATCAACAAGTACGGCTTTATCGAAGCACCGTACAGAAAGATTGACAAGGAAACCGGTATTGTTTCCAATGAAATCGTTTATATCACAGCGGATATTGAAGACGGCAAGATTGTTGCACAGGCAACCGAACCCCTTGATGAAAACAACCGCTTTGTAAATAAGAAGATTATTGCCCGTTACATGGACGAAATGATTGAAGTAGATGCTTCCCGTGTAGATTACATGGACGTATCTCCCCGTCAGGTTGTATCGGTTGCAACCGCTATGATTCCTTTCTTAGAAAACGATGACGCATCCCGTGCCCTCATGGGTTCTAACATGCAGCGTCAGGCCGTTCCGCTGATTAAGCCCGAATCGCCTATCGTTGGTACAGGTATGGAATACAAGGCAGCTATGGACTCGGGCGTTGTAGTTGTTGCAAAAGAAGACTGCACCGTTTTGAAGGTTTCTGCCGACAAGGTTACCGTTCGTGAAGAAGCAACCGGTAACATCCGTAATTATAACATCTTAAAATTCCAGCGCTCCAACCAGGGTACCTGTATTAACCAGAAGCCCGTTGTTGAAGAAGGCGAATTTGTTAAAAAAGGCGATATCATCGCCGATGGCCCGGCAACACAGCTCGGTGAAATCGGTCTGGGTAAAAATATCCTTATCGGCTTCATGACCTGGGAAGGCTATAACTATGAAGATGCTATTCTGATTAACGAGCGTGTTGTTCGCGAAGACGTTTTAACTTCTATTCATATTGAAGAATTTGAAACCGAATCCCGTGATACAAAGCTCGGACCGGAAGAAATTACCCGTGATATCCCCAACGTTGGTGAAGACGCGCTCCGTGATCTGGACGAACGCGGTATCATCCGTATCGGTGCGGAAGTAAACTCCGGTGATATTTTGGTTGGTAAGGTAACACCTAAGGGTGAAACCGAGCTGACTGCAGAAGAACGACTCCTGCGCGCAATTTTCGGCGAAAAAGCAAGAGAAGTTCGTGATACTTCTTTGCGTGTACCCCACGGTGAAGGCGGTATCATTGTAGACGTTAAAGTGTTTACCCGCGAAAACGGCGACGAGCTGTCTCCCGGTGTAAATCAGGTTATCCGTTGCTACATCGCACAGAAGAGAAAAATCTCTGTGGGCGATAAAATGGCAGGCCGTCACGGTAACAAGGGTGTTGTATCCAGAATTTTACCGGAAGAAGATATGCCCTTCCTGCCCGACGGTACACCGCTTCAGATTGTATTGAACCCCTTGGGCGTACCTTCCCGTATGAATATCGGTCAGGTGCTGGAAGTGCATCTTGGCTATGCGGCAAAGGCATTGGGCTGGAAGATTGCAACACCTGTATTTGACGGCGCGCACGAGGAAGATATTGAAGAGGCTCTGGAAAAAGCAGGCTATAACAGAGACGGTAAGACCGTTCTGTATGACGGCAGAACCGGTATGCCCTTCGATAACCGCGTAACCGTTGGTTACATGTATATGTTAAAACTCCATCACCTGGTTGATGATAAGATGCATGCCCGTTCCACCGGTCCTTATTCTTTGGTTACCCAGCAGCCGTTAGGCGGTAAAGCACAGTTCGGTGGTCAGAGATTCGGTGAAATGGAAGTTTGGGCTTTGGAAGCATACGGCGCTGCATACACTCTGCAGGAAATCTTGACCGTAAAATCCGACGACGTGGTTGGACGTGTTAAGACCTATGAATCCATTGTCAAAGGCTATAATATCCCGAAACCGGGTATCCCCGAGTCCTTTAAGGTATTGATTAAAGAACTCCAGAGCTTGTGTCTGGATGTGAAGGTTTTGGATGAGGAACACAATGAAATCGATTTGCGTGACTATGACGAAACCGACGCACCGGTAGCAACCCCCGAAATCTTAGAACAGCTCAAGCGCGAAGCGGAAGAAAATGAAAGCAGAAACGAAGCCAATGCTGCAGAGGCAGAAGAGGAAGAGATTTTGTTTGATGAAAAATCCGTTTTCGAAGATGATCTGACAGTCATTGAAGATTTGGAGGACTTATAATCATCCGTTCCCGCAAATGAGGAACAGTACTGAGATTTTTGAAAGCTCTGATTCAGAGCTTGTCTATAGAAAGGACAGGTAAATTTATGGAATTCAATGTATTTGATGCGATACAAATTGGCCTTGCATCTCCCGAAAGTATCAGATCCTGGTCAAAGGGTGAAGTTAAAAAGCCCGAAACTATCAACTACAGAACTTTAAAGCCTGAAAAAGAAGGTCTTTTCTGCGAAGTCATTTTCGGACCTATGAAGGACTGGGAATGTCATTGCGGTAAATATAAGAGAATCCGTTATAAGGGCATTGTGTGCGACCGATGCGGTGTTGAAGTAACCAAAGCAAAGGTAAGAAGAGAAAGAATGGGTCATATCGAGCTTGCCGCTCCGGTATCTCATATCTGGTACTTCCGCGGTATCCCCAGCCGTATGGGTTTAATTCTTGAAATGTCCCCGAAGGATCTGGAAAAGGTTCTCTACTTTGCAGCTTATGTAGTTGTAGACCCGGGTAAAACCCCCTTATTCAAAAAACAGATTTTAAGCGACAGAGAATATAAAGAAGCTTACGAAAAATACGGTTCTCGTTTCAAGGCAGGTATGGGCGCTGAAGCCATTAAAGAGCTGCTTGCTGAAATTGACTTAGAAGCTTTGTCCGCAGAACTCAAGGAAGAGCTCGAGGGCAGCACCGGTCAGAAGCGAATCCGTATCATGAAGAGACTGGAAGTGGTAGAATCCTTCCGTCACTCCAACAACAAGCCCGAATGGATGATTATGGATGTTATCCCGGTTATTCCGCCGGATATCCGTCCTATGGTTCAATTAGACGGTGGCAGATTTGCGACTTCTGACTTAAACGATTTGTACAGACGTGTTATTAACAGAAACAACCGTTTGAAAAAGCTGTTAGAGCTTGGCGCGCCCAGCATTATCGTTCGCAACGAAAAGAGAATGCTTCAGGAAGCAGTTGACGCGCTTATCGATAACGGCCGCCGAGGCCGTCCGGTAACAGGCCCCGGCAACAGACCCCTTAAATCCCTTTCCGACATGCTTAAAGGTAAGCAGGGTCGATTCAGACAGAACTTGTTGGGTAAGCGTGTTGACTATTCCGGCCGTTCGGTTATCGTAGTTGGTCCCGAACTCAAAATTTATCAGTGCGGTTTGCCGAAAGAAATGGCAATCGAACTGTTCAAGCCCTTTGTAATGAAGCGTTTGGTAAGCCAGGGCTTGGCTGTAAATATCAAAAACGCAAAGAGAATGGTAGAACGTGTTCGTCCCGAAGTCTGGGAAGTGCTGGAGGATGTTATTAAAGAGCATCCTGTGCTTTTGAACCGTGCACCTACTCTGCACAGACTGGGTATCCAGGCATTTGAACCCGTGTTGGTTGAAGGCCGTGCACTTAAACTCCATCCGTTGGTATGTACCGCTTACAACGCGGACTTTGACGGTGACCAGATGGCTATTCACGTTCCGCTGTCTGCAGAAGCACAGGCAGAAGCAAGATTCTTAATGCTTTCTGCAAACAACTTACTTAAGCCTCAGGACGGTAAGCCGGTAACCGTACCGACGCAGGACATGATCCTCGGTGCGTACTACTTAACCATCCAGAAGCCGAAGGAAGTAAAAATTACCGAACCCGGCGACACCGGTTATGCAATCGGCGATGTGGTTCGTTATATTACAGAAGAAGGGGATAAACTCCCGTTAGAACGCTTGAACGCACAGCTTGTTGCAGAAGGCAAAAAGCCTGCTGAATTCACCGAAGATAAATGCTTTGGCGGTGAACCGGCAGAAGGCAGAGCATTCTCCTCTGTGGACGAAGCAATTTTGGCTTACGAAGCAGGTGCAGTCGGTTTGCACGCACCCATCAGGGTTCGTATGTCCAAGGAAGTGGAAGGCTATACTGTAACCGGCTTGGTTAAAGCATCTGTGGGCCGTATTATCTACAACCAGAATGTTCCGCAGGATTTAGGCTTTGTGGACAGAACCGTAGATATCGAAGAACTTAAAAAAGCTGAAGCAGCTTATGATAAAGCAACCGGTGCCAAGAAGGAAACCTTAAAGAAAACTGTGGATGAAATGAAGCAGAAGATTTTAGGTCTTGAAATTGACTTCCTCACCGGCAAGAAACAGCTTGGTAAGATTGTAAACAAGTGCATCAAGGCACACGGCATGGCTGAAACTGCCGATGTACTGGACAAAATCAAGGCAATCGGTTACAAATACTCCACCAAGGGTGCCATCACCATTTCGGTATCCGACATCGTGGTGGTTGGTGAAAAAGAAGAAATCATTCAGAAAACCGAAAAAGAAATCGAAACCATTACAAAGCAGTTCCGTCGCGGTTACTACGACGATACAGAACGCCATAACATGATTGTTGAAGAATGGATGAAAGCCAACGATGAAATCGGTCAGGCAATCATGAAGAGCTTGGATAAATATAACCCGATCTTCATGATGGCAGACTCCGGTGCCCGTGGTAGTATCAACCAGATCCGTCAGCTTTCCGGTATGCGTGGTATCATGGGTAAAACCGACGGTGGTGCCATGGAAGTGCCGATTAAGGCAAACTTCCGTGAAGGTCTTACCGTGCTTGAATTCTTCACCTCTTCGCACGGTACCCGTAAAGGTTTGGCGGATACGGCGCTCCGTACCGCAGACTCCGGTTACCTGACCCGTCGTCTGGTTGACGTATCCCAGGACGTAATCATTCGTGAGGACGATTGCGGTTCTACAGAGTATGTAAACCTGTTCGACATCAATGACGGTAAGGAAATTATTGAAGAGTTAGAAGAACGCTTGAACGGCAGAACCATGTTTGAAGACGTGGTACATCCCGAAACCGGCGAAGTGATTATCGCTGCAAACGAAATTGCAGACGATGAAACAGCTAAGAAGATTGTAAAGAGTGGCATCAAAAAGGTTAAGGCACGTTCTGTTTTAACCTGCCGTGCAAAGGTTGGCGTTTGTGCAAAATGTTACGGTGCAAACCTGACAACCGGTAAGCTTGTAAACATTGGTGAAGCAGTTGGTATCATCGCGGCACAGTCCATCGGTGAACCGGGTACACAGCTGACCATGCGTACATTCCATACCGGTGGTGCTGCAGGCGGTGACGATATCACACAGGGTCTGCCCCGTGTAACCGAACTGTTTGAAGCAAGAAAACCGAAGCCGAAGGGATTGGCGGTTATGACCGAAATCGGCGGTAAGGTAAGCATTGAAGACAATAACAAAACCCGTGACGTTATCATTGAAAATGAAGACGATCGCAAAGTATATACCATTCCGTACGGCTCCAGAATCAGAGTTTCGGACGGCGATGTGGTTGAAAAGGGTGACGGTTTGACCGACGGTTCCTTCAACCCCCACGAAATCCTTGAAATCAAGGGTGCAGGCGCTGTTCATGCATATCTGGTTCAGGAAGTACAACGTGTATACCGCATGACCGGTGTTGATATCAACGATAAACATATCGAAATCATCGCCCGTCAGATGCTCAAGAAAGTCACCATCGAAGATGCAGGGGATTCCGATTTCTTAGCAGGTTCTATGGTTGACCGCCTTGTGGTACTCCGTGCAAACGAAGCGTTAGAAGCAGAAGGTAAAAAGCCTGCAACCTTTACCCAGGAACTCCTCGGTATCACAAAGGCTTCCCTTGCAACAGACAGCTTCCTGTCTGCCGCATCCTTCCAGGAAACCACAAGAGTTCTGACAGATGCTGCCATCAAGGGCAAGATTGACCCGTTGGTAGGTCTTAAGGAAAACGTTATCATCGGTAAGCTCATTCCTGCAGGTACAGGTGTACCGCAGTACCACCATGTGGATGTGGCAACCATCAATGCTGCCGCTCCCGAAGAAGTGGAAGAGCTGACTTTAGATGAAAGTGCAGACGTAATCGGCGAAAGCATGGATGCTGTTGTGGAAGAAATTGCAGCAGAAGAAATCTTCACCGAGGCACCAACTGAAGAATAATTCAGAAAAATTTGAAAAAGCTATTGACATTTGTCCCGTTTGGTGATAGAATGTATGGGCTGAATTGTGAAATGAAACAGGAGCAGGTTGAAAAACCTGCCCCTGATTTCAGTTGTTTTCTAAGTTTTAACCTGTATATAAAGCGAAAGCTTCTATATAAATATTAAAGCATGGAGGTGAATGAATTGCCAACATTTAACCAATTGGTCAGAAAGGGCCGCGAAACTTCTGCAAAGAAGTCCACTGCACCTGCTCTTCAGAAGGGTTTTAACTCTATCAAAAAGAAGCAGACAGATCAAAGCGCTCCGCAGAAACGTGGTGTTTGCACCTACGTTAAGACCCAGACCCCGAAAAAGCCGAACTCCGCTTTGCGTAAGATTGCCAGAGTAAGACTTTCTAACGGTATGGAAGTTACTTCCTACATCCCCGGTATCGGTCACAACCTGCAGGAACATAGCGTAGTTTTGATTCGTGGAGGTAGAGTTAAGGACCTCCCTGGTGTACGTTACCACATCATCCGTGGTACTTTGGATACAGCAGGCGTGGCTAACCGTAACCAGTCCCGTTCCAAGTACGGCGCTAAGAAAGCAAAGAAAAAATAATTTTCATTAAGGCTTTCGAATTTATGTTGAAATTTTCATGTGCGTTTGGCATTTTATATAGATATGTAACTTGCCCAAACTTGCACAGCGGTAAAGCAATTTACCGAGTACCTGCGATTGATATCGCTACCATTATTTAAAGGAGGGAAGTAAAGTGCCAAGAAGAGGCTTTGTTGCAAAAAGAGAAGTGATGCCGGATCCTATGTACAATTCCGTAATCGTTACCCGTCTGATCAACAACATCATGTTGGATGGTAAGAAAGGTGTAGCGCAGAAAATTGTATACGATGCGTTCGACATCATCAAAGAAAAAACCGGTAACGATCCGTTGGATGTGTTCACCCAGGCGATGGACAACATCATGCCCGTTCTCGAAGTTAAAGCTCGCAGAGTGGGTGGTGCGACTTACCAGGTTCCTATGGAAGTACGTCCGGAAAGACGTCAGACTTTGGGCTTGAGATGGTTAACCAACTATTCCAGACTCAGAAACGAAAAAACTATGCGTGAAAGACTCGCAAACGAAATCTTAGACGCAATTAACAACGCCGGTGCATCCGTTAAGAAGAAGGATGATACCCATAAGATGGCTGAAGCAAATAAAGCATTTGCTCACTATCGTTGGTAATTGTCTTAAACCTATTGTTGAGATTATAAGGAGGTCAATATGCCAAGAGCTTTTAGTCTGGAAAAAACCAGAAACATTGGTATTATGGCACATATCGATGCCGGTAAGACCACCACAACCGAACGTATCCTGTTCTACACAGGCCGTACCTACAAAATCGGTAACGTATCCGATGGTGAGGCGACCATGGACTGGATGGAACAGGAAGCAGAACGTGGTATTACCATTACTTCCGCTGCGACAACTGCACAGTGGAATAACCACAGAATCAACATCATCGATACCCCCGGACACGTTGACTTTACTGTAGAAGTAGAACGTTCTTTGCGTGTACTTGACGGTTCGGTTACTGTATTCTGTGCAAAAGGCGGCGTTGAACCGCAGTCCGAAAATGTTTGGCGTCAGGCAGACAAGTACGGCGTTCCGAGAATGGCTTATGTAAATAAGATGGATATCATGGGCGCTGACTTCTATAACGTTGTCAACATGATGAAGGACAGATTAAAATGTAATCCGATTCCGATTCAGCTCCCCATCGGGTCTGAGGACACCTACAAAGGTCTTATCGACTTGGTAAACATGAAAGCAATTGTTTACTATGATGACCTCGGTAAAGATTACAGAGACGAAGAAATTCCTGCCGACATGATGGACAAGGCAGAAGAATACCGTCAGGCTTTGCTTGAAGCTTGTGCGGAAACCGATGAAGAATTAATGGAAAAATTCTTCGAAGAAGGCGACCTTACTGTTGAAGAAATCAAAAAAGCAATCCGTACAGCCACCATCAAAGGTGAAATGATTCCGGTGCTTTGCGGTACTTCTTACAGAAACAAGGGTGTTCAGCCTTTGCTGGATGCAATTGTTGACTACCTGCCTTCTCCGCTCGATATCCCTGCAATCAAGGGTATCGACCCCGACACCGAAGAAGAAGTTGAAAGACCTGCAGACGATAAAGGTCCTTTCTCCGCTTTGGCGTTCAAGATCATGACTGACCCCTATGTAGGTCGTCTGACCTTCTTCCGTGTATACTCCGGTACTGCTACATCCGGTTCTTATGTATACAACTCTACCAAGGGTAACAAAGAAAGACTTGGTAGAATTCTGCAGATGCACGCAAACCAGAGAGAAGATATCGATATGGTTTACTCCGGTGACATCGCTGCTGCTGTTGGTTTTAAAAATACAACAACCGGTGATACCCTCTGTGATGAAGACCATTTGGTAATCTTAGAATCCATGGAATTCCCGGATCCCGTTATCTCTGTTGCAATCGAACCCAAGACCAAAGCAGGTCAGGAAAAAATGGGTATCGCACTTGCAAAGCTCGCAGAAGAAGACCCGACATTTACCACACATACCGATGAAGAAACCGGTCAGACCATTATCTCCGGTATGGGTGAATTGCACCTTGAAATTATCGTAGACAGACTCTTGCGCGAATTTAAGGTTGAAGCAAGTGTTGGTAATCCGCAGGTATCCTATAAGGAAACCATCCGCAAGACTGTTGAAGTGGATCACAAGTATGCTCGTCAGTCCGGTGGTAAGGGTCAGTACGGTCACGTTAAGATGATTGTAGAACCTTTAGAACCCGGTTCCGGCTATATCTTTGAATCCAAAATCGTCGGCGGTGCAATTCCGAAGGAATATATTCCTGCAGTAGATGCTGGTATCCAGGGCGCTATGCAGTCCGGTGTACTTGCAGGCTACAACGTTGTAGACGTTAAATGTACCTTAATCGACGGTTCTTACCATGAAGTCGACTCTTCTGAAATGGCATTTAAGATTGCCGGTTCTATGGCATTTAAGGATGCTTGCCGCAAGGGTGATTCTGTTCTTCTCGAACCTATCGTTAAAGTTGACGTAGTTGTTCCGGAAGAATACATGGGTGACACCATGGGTGACATCACATCCCGTCGTGGTCAGATTCAGGGTATGGAAGCTCGTCAGGGCGCGCAGGCAATCACCGCATTTGTTCCGCTGTCCGAAATGTTCGGTTATGCGACCGATATGCGTTCGTTTACCCAGGGCCGTGGCCAGTATACCATGACTCCCGACCACTTCGAACCCGTTCCGAAGAGCATCATGGAAAAAATCGTTGCTGACCGTGCAAAAAATAATGACTAATCTTTAAGAAAAGTCTTGCTTTTTTTGCAAATATCGGTTATACTAAATACAAATACAATTATTGTTTTTTAAAAAAAGGAGGAAAACTCAAATGGCAAAGGAAAAATTTGAGAGAAGCAAACCCCATGTTAACATTGGTACTATCGGCCACGTTGACCATGGTAAGACCACTTTGACAGCTGCTATCACTAAGGTATTGGCTATGAAGGGTGGCGCAGAATTTACAGATTACGCTAACATCGACAAGGCTCCCGAAGAAAGAGAAAGAGGTATCACAATTTCTACTTCTCACGTAGAATATGAAACCGCTAACAGACACTACGCACACGTTGACTGCCCCGGACATGCTGACTATGTTAAAAACATGATCACCGGTGCTGCTCAGATGGACGGTGCTATCTTGGTAGTATCTGCTGCTGACGGTCCGATGCCCCAGACCAGAGAACACATCCTGTTGTCCAGACAGGTAGGCGTTCCCTACATCGTTGTATTCATGAACAAAAAAGACCAGGTTGACGATCCCGAATTGCTCGAACTCGTTGAAATGGAAATTCGTGAATTGTTGAACGAATATGAATTCCCGGGTGACGATACTCCTATCGTTGCAGGTTCTGCTTTGCAGGTTCTGGAATGCGATTCCAACGATCCCGCTGCTGAACCCTACCAGGCTATTGTTGAATTGATGGAAGCTGTTGACAGCTACATCCCCACACCTGAAAGAAAGGCTGACTTGCCCTTCTTGATGCCTGTGGAAGACGTATTCTCCATTACCGGTCGTGGTACTGTTGCTACCGGTAGAGTAGAAAGAGGTCAGCTCAGAGTTAACGAAGAAGTTGAAATCGTAGGTCTTACCGACGAATCCAGAAAAGTTGTTGTTACCGGTATCGAAATGTTCAGAAAGCTTTTGGACTATGCAGAAGCTGGTGATAACGTTGGTGTACTTCTCCGTGGTGTTCAGAGAAACGAAATCCAGCGTGGTCAGGTATTGGCTAAGCCCGGTACCATCAACCCCCACACCAAGTTCAAGGGCGAAGTTTACGTTCTTACCAAAGATGAAGGTGGCCGTCATACTCCGTTCTTCAACAACTACCGTCCCCAGTTCTATTTCAGAACCACTGACGTTACCGGCGTAATCAGCCTGCCCGCAGGTGTTGAAATGTGCATGCCTGGTGATAACGTAACCATGGACGTTGAACTCATCACTCCTATCGCTATCGAAGAAGGTTTGAGATTCGCTATCCGTGAAGGTGGTAGAACCGTAGGTTCCGGCGTTGTTACCGCTATCAACGAATAATTTAAATTTCAAATTTAAATTTTAAAAGACTTCCCATATGGGAAGTCTTTTTTTGTGTGCAACGAAAACCACGCGATAGTCGCGTGGTTCAATAGAGGTTTACCGATGAACAGACAGGAAACTAAAGTATATAACAAACGTAAATTGTTAAGCAACATTGTAGAATGATAC
>JAFQQW010000040.1 GCA_017410375.1 Clostridia bacterium
ACACGCTGTAGACTTAAGAAAAAGGAAGTTATATTTTGTCAATTTGAATTCGTCGGCGTACAGAGGTACGGTAGAGTTCAAATTGACAAAAAGCAAGCAATGGAGCGGAATCCTCGATGGATTCCGCTCCATTCAACATCTGTTCAAACCGGAGCTTCTTCGCTTCGCTCAGAATAACAAATAGTTCTTTGCTAGCGGTAGAACGACTTTTTCGACAGTCTGAGAGCATGCAATCATCCGATTGCATGCTCTTTATATTCGATGGGTGTCATGCCCGTCTCTCTTTTAAACACTGCACTGAACTGTGCAGGTGTAGAAAATCCGCACACCTGCGAAACAAGTGTGCAGGAATAGTTATCTTCTTTCAGAAGCTTTTTTGCCTGTTCCAATCGCTTTTGCATCACATATTGCATAGGAGAACGCCCGGTCAGTTTTTTAAAAACATGACGAAAATGATCATAGCTGTAAGAGGATTTTTCAGCAAGCTCTTCAATAGAGATATTAAACACCTGATTGTTATCAATCTCACGAATGATGCTCCACATAGATGTTTCGTCCCCGTCCTTTTGTTGCAGTCTGCTGATTTTGATTAAAAGCTCGGATATCTTATGGTCGCAAACCTCTTTGTAGCGTGCTTTCTTTTGGGTATACTCTTCTAAAATATCGAGCAGTAATTTTAAAATGCTTCCATCCTGCTCGCAGGCATATACACCGCTGCCAAGACTTATTTTTTTGTCACACAAAAAGCCCAGACACAAGTACTCGCTTCTTTTTTCGGCTCGCTGATTCCGATATATCCCCTTAGGCGTAAAGCAGATATCACCCGGCTTGTACGGAAAAATATCTTCTCCCACCTTAGTCTGCCCTGCCCCTTTAATAAAATAGATAATTTCATGGTAGGTATGGTTATGGGCTTTAAAATTTGTGCGCGGTTTATGAAAGTTTTTAAACATAAATAAAATACTGTTTTCCATATCTGCACCCCTTCACCAAAAAGTATAAGAATGATAGCCGTTTCATTATATCATACTTTTCAAAAAAATGCTACAATAAATTTAAAGAAATAAAAAAGGAGAGATGAACTATGAAAAAATTATTAAGTGTTTTGCTTTGTATGTGCATGTTGCTTAGTGTTACTGCATATGCGAAAAGCTACACCGTAGGCATTTCGGACGACGGGTTTTCCTCGGGCGGTGCCTGGCTCGCCTCGGGCGTAAAGGGCGCTGATGGCACATCTTCCATGTATTCTAAGGAAGGTGCTGCCACCGCAACCTTTGCTTCCCCGTTGAAAACAGCAGGTAATGCAAAGGTTGAGTTTTACAACATCTCAAACAGCTCTGACCCGAAATTAACCATCCAGGTTACCTACAACACCGACAAAACCACCGCTATTTCCATCGACCAGACCAAAACACCCGACGGTTGGGTTGATCTTGGTGTGTACAATTTTGATGCGGCAGAAGGCGAAGGTGTAACCGTAATCCGCGGTCTCGGCAACACCCGCATCAACAGTGTTCGCTTTACCGAAACCAAGGATGCTGTAAGCATTCAGGGTGAAGAAGCCGAAAAGGTAGAAACTAAAGAAAACGAAGAGCAGGAAAAAGACCTTGATGCAGACAATCCTGACGCAATTGTACTGACACTGGATAACAGCGAAAAGACCGGTGACTGGAAAGAATCGTCCTTAAGCGGTTTTACAGATAAGAAATCCGTAAATACCACCGAAAAGGGTGCGACCGTATTTTATAAAGCACCCGTTACAAGCGGTAATGCAAAGGTTGCTTTCTTTAACATTCAGGAAGGCTCTGCCCCCGACGGACTTTTAGAGGTTATTTATGACGGTGACAAGGTATATAGTCAGGAAATTGACCAGAATCAGGTGCCCAAAGGTTGGGTAAATTTAGGTATATTTAACTTTACCGGTGCAGAGGGCGAAGGCATTCGCTTTACCAAAAACAGCAGTGGCGGTTACGCTCGTGTTGCAGAGGTTCGTTTTGTACCTACCGAAGAAAAAATCACGGTGAAAGAAGAAGTTGTGATTCCTCCCGAAGCTTTTGAAGGGGATGATATGGCAAATATCAAAATGGAAGGCTTTGAAACAGTATCGGGCAAATGGCTGACCTCTCAGCTTCGCGGTTTTTGCGAAACTGGCTCCGCTTATTGCGGAGAGGTTGGCGGTTCTGCAAAATGGGATCCGCAATTAGATACCCCCAACATGGTTACCATCTACATTTACAAGCTGGTTTATGAAAACAATGTAAACGATGCACTGTATCAGGTACACCATGACGGCAAGGTGGAAGATATCCGCGTAAATCTTAAGGAGGGCACTACCGGCTGGCATTGCCTCGGCACCTTTAAATTTTCCGGCAACGGTGATGAATATGTAACCGTAACCAAAGACAAAGAAACCGATTATGAATCCTATATCCGCGCCGATGCGGTAAAATTTATTGCAGTCAGCGATGACGAAGCCATCAACAACAATATCAAACGTTATATTATTGTAGACAATGACCCACCGATTTATTTTATGGTAACTGAATTTTCGGACACCACCGACCATTGGGCAAAAGCCAACATTTCGCTCATGGCTAACAGAGGCTTGGTTAAAGGCGTCGGTGAAGATGTATTCAATCCCGACGGCAATATCTCCAGAGCGGAATTTACGACCCTTTTAACCCGCATTTTGGAGCTTGCTGAAGTGGACAAAGCAACCTTTGCAGACAGCGAAGGCTGGTACAAAGGCTACTTAGCTGCAGCAGTTGAAGCAGATTTGTTCAACGGCTTACCCATCGAAAACAATCAAATTTATCCCGACAAGCCCATTACCCGTGAAGAAATGGCGTTGATGATTGCAAACGCAGGCAAGGCTAAAAACAAACCCATTATCGCTCCCGAAACCACCAAAACCGTAACAGACTTTACAGATGGCGCATCGGTCAGCGCATTTGCAACCTCTGCATGTCAGTATGTCATTGACAACAAAATCATTACCGGCTACGAGGACAACACTTTCCGTCCCGTGAACACCGCAACCCGTGCAGAGGCCACCGTTATGCTCCAAAGATTTTTAGAACAGGTGCTCTGGGCAGGTCCTGTGGACATGAGCAAGCAATGGACTTTGACCTTCTCAGACGATTTTAACGGCGATGCGATAGACACGAACGTTTGGGTATCCGAAAACAAGGCAAACGGATGGTCTGCCATCTTCTCTTCCCGTTATCCTGAAAATCTGGAAGTGAAAGACGGTTATCTTTACATGCACACCAAGAAAAACAACCCCGACCCGCAAAACGAATGGTCGACCGCTTACATCTGGACCAAGGAATTCAAGCAGAAATACGGCTATTTTGAAGCAAGATACAAATACAATGATGCTTCGGGCGTAAACAATGCGTTCTGGCTGATGACAGACGGACAAACCAACGGTTTGTACCCCGGTGAGCACGAAATCGACATCAACGAGGGTCACTACCCCAACCGCTCTACACACAATCTGCACTATTATGACAAAACCAAGGAAACCCGTGTGGATTCGGGCTATGCCGTAGACTCCCGGGAAAACTATGCAAGAGATTTCCATATTTTCGCTTGCGAATGGACACCCGAAGAAATTATCTTCTATGTGGACGGCAAAGAAACCCGACGTGCAAGTGTTAAGGATACCGCTATGGAAGACACAGAATCGGTTGTTCGGTTCTCCACCGCTGTTTCCACCTTTGCAGGCAAAGTAACAGATGCCTTAGACGGCAAGTCTATGGTTGTTGACTATGTAAGAGTTTACCAGACCGATTATAACAAATAAAAAAGATATAAAAATGCTGTCTCACCTAAAAGTGAGACAGCATTTTTTTATTCCTCTTCTAAGCTTTGCAATGCGACACGCACCGCTTCCACCACAAATGCCGTAAAGGTGCAATCCTTGCCCTCTATCGCCTTTTCCACATTCTCAATGATATCATTCGGAAAGCGAATACTTTTGCTTGTCGTGGGTGGTATGGATGGTATTTTAAATTTTCTCATACACTCATCTCCTTGTAACACTATTATATATACATATTGCGTTACAGTATGCACCTCTGATGTTTTTCATTCGTCTTTCATTTGTCTTGCTTTTTAGAAATTTATGTGATATAATAACAACAAAGGAGATGAATGAAATGAAAAAACCACCGAAACCACAATGGAATCTGCCTGATATTGTGGATATCAATTTATTAAGGTATTTGAACTCGCTTTGTCCATTTTGCAAAAAAGACGGTGTCTATACCCTCTCCGACCGCCACACCTGCCTGGAATGTCACAACGAATGGCCCTTGGAAAACGATAACAAAAAAGGACTGTAATACAGTCCTTTTTTACATTTTCTTTTAAATTAAATCTGCCATATCCAGAACAAGACGTTCGGTTTTTTCCCAGCCTAAGCAGGGGTCGGTAATGGATTTGCCGTAAATACCTTCGCCGATCTTCTGGCAACCGTCTTCGATATAGCTTTCAATCATAAAGCCTTTTACCAGGCGGTTAATGTCGTTACTGTGGCGGCAACTGTGCAACACTTCTTTGCAGATACGAACCTGCTCACCGTACTGCTTATTGGAGTTTGCATGGTTTGCATCCACAATCAGCGCCATGTTGTCTACTTCTTTTTCTGCATAAGCATTGTAAAGACGAATTAAATCTTCGTAGTGGTAGTTGGGCTGAGACTGGCCGTGCTTATTCACATATCCTCTTAAAATTGCGTGTGCCAGCGGATTTCCCTTGGTTTGTACTTCCCAACCGTTATAAATAAAGGTGTGGGAATGGGTTGCGGCAATAATGGAGTTAAGCATTACAGAATAGTCACCGCTGGTAGGGTTTTTCATACCTGCCGGGATATCCATACCGCTGGAAACCAGTCTGTGCTGTTGGTTTTCTACAGAACGGGCACCGACAGCTACATAGGACAAAATGTCGGATAAATAACTGTAGTTTTCGGGATACAGCATTTCGTCTGCGCAGAAAAATCCGGTTTCGGTAATCACTTTGGTGTGCAGGTCACGAATTGCTAAAATGCCCTTTAGCATGTCCGGCTTTTCGTTGGGGTTAGGCTGATGCACCATACCCTTATAACCATCACCCGTTGTACGGGGTTTGTTTGTATAAATACGTGGGATAATCAAAATTTTATCCTTTACTTGCTCCTGCAGTTTTGCAAGGCGGAAATTATAATCCATAACAGAATCTACTTTATCCGCAGAGCAAGGACCAATGATCAACACCATTTTGTCAGACTTGCCTGTAAAGACATCTGCAATCTCCTTGTCACGATTTTTTTTAGCTTCTGCCAGTTCTTTGGACAGCGGAAACTGAATTTTAATCTCCTCTGCTGTCGGCAATTTTCTTTCGAATGTCATGTGCATGTCAATCATTCCTTTCTAAATAATTAACATATATTATATCACTGCTTTGCGAAAAAATCAAGTATTTTTACACATTTTTTGTATATTTATTTCTATACTGTTTGGGAGAAATGCCTTTGGCTTTTCGGAAGTCTTCAATAAAGTGGCTGGTAGATACATAGTTTAAAGCTTGTGCAATGCTGCTTACAGAATCGGTCGTACAAATCAGAAGCCGCTCCCCCTCCGCAAGCTTTACCGACTTCACATACTTGGTAAACGGCATATTCATCACGGTACGAAAAAGCCTTGAAAAATAACCGTCGCTCAGATTACACAAAAGCGCCGCCTCGTGCGTTTTTAGGTTTCCGTTGGTTTCTTTAACCACCTGCATGGTTTTTTGCAACAGCATCAGGTTTTCACGGCTGATAGAGCTTTCCACCGATATGATTTCGTTATTCTCTTTACGAATTTTCAGAATTTCTGCACAAACTTTTGTAATATCTGCACGTACAAACAGTTCATCTGCATACCCTTTGTCCAAAAAAGTCTGCATGGCGTTTTTCAATAGCCTGTCTATTTCTGCATTCTGACTGATGATACGGCTTGCACCGACTCGATCCGCACTGAAATTAAACATATATTCAAAAGCACTGGAGGTCTGCCCAAAGCTGTATAAGATGTCAGGCAGAAATTTTACCACAATAAATTCTGCATCCTCCAAAAAAAGAGTTCTGTGAATTTCACCCGGATAAATAATCATTAAATCGGCATCCTTCAAAACATATTCCGTTTCTCCGACTGACGCAAGGATTTTACCATCCAGTACATACAAAAACTCAATATACCGATGAAAATGATAACGCTCCTTGTTCATACCGGTTGTTTTTTTGCCTTTCCGTAAAATACATTGCACATTCAAGCTCTCTCCGTTACGGACAGCCAAGCCCTCATCTATTGCCATAACATCCTCCAATATCAGAATTTCGATATTTTTTATTTAAAAATAGTATAGCATATCTTTCCAAAAAATGCTATACTTATTTTAAAGAATTTTAATCGGAGGGATAAATAACTATGATTAAAGTAACAATTTTCAATGAGTTTTATCATGAACAGGCAGAAGATCATGTAAGAGAAGTATATCCAAAGGGTATCCATGTTGCCATTGCTGATTTTTTGGCCTGCGATGAAGTAAAGGTTCGTCTTGCTCCTTTGTATGACGAGAATCTCCAGCCCACACCCGACTGCAATTTAAGCGAAGAAGTGTTAAGAGACACCGATGTTTTACTGTGGTGGGGTCACATGCGTCACCAGACTGTTCCGGATGAAGTGGCTGACCGTGTTTGCGAGCATGTTAAGCGCGGTATGGGTATTATCTTCCTGCATTCGGGCCACCATTCCAAGCCTTTCAAAAAGCTTATGGGTACAACCTGTAACTTAAAGTGGAGAGACGGTGCAAAAGAAAGAATCTGGATTATCAACCCTGCACACCCCATCATGGAAGGCGTAGATTGCGAATATTTTGATTTAGAAAGAGAAGAAATGTATGGCGAACGCTTTGACATTCCGACACCGGATGAGCTTTTAGCAATCGGATGCTATGCAACAAATGAAGTGTTCCGCAGCGCCTGCACCTGGCAAAGAGGCTACGGTAAAATTTTCTATCTCCAGCCCGGCCACGAAACCAACAGAGCATACTACAACCCCTACATTCAGAAAATTTTACAAAATGCAGTACGCTGGGCAAAACCCACTTACAGAATTGATGAAGCTATCCCCTGCCCGCAATACCCTGCACAACCTTTAGAGTAAACACAAAATAAAATGCCACGTTAAAACGTGGCATTTTTTTATTTATATCCGTATTTATAACCGTATTTATACTTATATCTTCCCACATAAGAGCCATAGCGACTGTGTTTGCTGTCGCTGCTGGTCATTACGAAGCCGATAATTTTCGCCTGTACTTTTTTCAGACGGCGAATCATTTCGTCCACCATATCAAATGTAGTGTAATTGTTTTTCACAATTAAAACCATCGCTGTGCAACGCTTGGAAACCACCGCTGCATCGGTTACAACAGTTACCGGCGGCGTATCTACAAAGATGTAGTCATATTTGGTTTTCAATACATTAATGATATCGGTAAATGCCTGCGAGGATAACACTTCTGCCGCGTTGGGCGGAATTTCACCTGCTGTGATGCAGTCAAGCCCGGGTCGGATATCCTTGCGGATAACATCGTCAAGTGTAACAAAACCACAGATTACATTGGTCATACCTTCG
This sequence comes from Clostridia bacterium, assembly GCA_017410375.1. NCBI lineage: Bacteria > Bacillati > Bacillota > Clostridia > Clostridia bacterium. The sequence goes on from JAFQQW010000040.1 coordinate 7,668, forward strand.
CCGAGGTCTGTCTGCAAATAGCGGTGCACTTTAGGCTTACGCAGGTCGCAGTCAAGTACAATTACTTTTGCACCCATCTGTGCAAAGGCAATACCCAAATTCACAACCGTAGTACTTTTGCCTTCACCCGGAATTGCGCTGGTTACACCAATTACTTTGCCTCCCTCTAACTTCGGCAAAGAAAACATAATACTTGTACGCAGTGTTTTATAATTTTCAGAAGTCTCAAAATTAGTGTGTTCGGATAAAATGTTACCCAAATCCACAAGAGCCTCTTTTTTCATTCTCTTTTTCACGATTTTTTACCTCCGTATAGCTTAATCCAATTCGCCTAAGATGGAGAATTCATACCGTTCCGATAATGCTTCAGCACTGTGAATTTTTCTGTCCATTGCTTTCAACACAAACGCAAGAACAACACCCAAAATTGCGCCAATAATGAAGCCGATAACAGCACTTGTCACTTCACCTTTTGCTACGGGTGCGGAGGGTTTAATCGGTTCATCGATAATCTTTACTTCACCGACTGTAAACACATTCATCAGCTGTTCAGGTGCTTTCGCCAGAACTTTCTGTACAATCAAATATGCATCCAGTGCATTGGGAGCTGTCGCAGTAACTGACAGCAATTCAGTTTCATTCACAAGCTGAATATTAATCATTCTGCTTAATTCCTGCCAAGAGTATTTCTCATCAATTTCACGGCTGACATTTGTCAGGAAAGAGCGCCCCTTTAAGATTTCTATGTAAGAAGTACTGAGCATTCTGGCGGATTCAATATCGAACTGACTGATATATGCTTCTTTTTCAAAAGCAGCTGCATTCAAATTTGTAACATATAAGCGACCGTCGGAAGCATATACATCCGGTTGCAATACAGTTCGCACATACTGCAAAGAGGAAACAGCAATCGCCATCACCAATATTAAAACTTTGTAACGCCAGAGAACCGCAAAAATATCCTGCAGAGTCAGAATCTTTTCTTTTTCTTCCATTTTTTCATCTCCTACAAATAATCATTAATATTATAATACCATATCAATTGGCATTTGTCAAATCATTTAAACGGATTTTATACTCTGAATTTCGCCCTTCCGTCCAGACATTTTGGCGAAGTGCATCATAGATAATCACCCTGCTTGCATAATCATACAGCACGACTAAACCGTCCTGCCTGCAGAACACATTGTATGTTTCGCCCATTGAATTTGTAATCTCGGTAAAGGAATCGCCGAACGCCTTGTGTAAATAGGATATCCCTGCTTTGTTGCCATCCATGAAAAAAAGTTCAATGCAATATAAGCCGTCACGGTCAAACTCCAGAAATATCTTTGCCGACTGCTCCCCCAACGCCCCTAAAGAATCAACCATAAATGCACTGTGCTCGGTGTTAACATCGGTATATGACTCGCACGGAATACCGCCACATGTCTCCAAAAGGATTTCTTCTGCTCTGTCGCGGGACATGTTCAAAGACAGAATAAAATCCTCTGCAAAATCTTCATTCTGTTCATCGGTCTGCAGAGTGTTGTCCTCCGTTCCGTATATTTTTTTGGGAGCATTTGTATTTTTTTGAAAATAACAATACCCCAAGCAAGCAATCCCAACAATAAGAATGCATATAAAAATCTTTAAAAAAGAGCCTGTTTTTTTCTTTTTCCGCACAACGCACCCTCTTTTCAAAACTTTTTTACAAGCCCAAAAGCATCCGGGCATTATTTTCAAACCAATCGTCTGTTATCGAACCGTTCAAAATTTTTGAACGCTTATAAGCCTTTTCCAGTTCACATTTCCGTATATGCATATTATGCATATCACTTCCTGCAACAAGTATGCGATTCTGCATCCGGTATTTACGGATACGACGGGTCCCGGATAAAAACAAAAATGCCGATGCATTCAGCTGAAACACAACGTCCAGCTGTAAAATCCCGATTCGCTCTAATATATCCTCCTTATAGCGATCCACATGTGCAATGATTGGTTTCAAGCCCTTTAACCCGATTTCATAAACCCATTCACTCACGGCTTCACTCATATTTTCAAATAACGGCTCCAGCAAAATATATTTTGTATCTCCGATACAAAGCTTTTCAAGCTGTTTCAAACTAGGAAGATACTGATTCAGTGCAACTTCCGCACCCAGAATAATTTCCGGAAACGGACCTTCCTCGTTGCGCATTGCATAATTCAACGTTTCAAACGCCCTATTCCGCGCTTCTATAAAAAATTCAATATCCTCATCAATATTAGCATGACAGTGTGGTGTCGCCACAACAAAACGAATTCCTTGTGCATAAGCAGTTCTTAACATTTCAAGACTTTCATCCACTGATTCAGCCCCGTCGTCAATGCCCGGCAAAAAATGGGTATGCACATCTACCATGAACAAATCACCTGTTCCTTTCAAAAGAAATTCCTTTTTTAATTATAGCATGCAAAAAAACTTTTGTCAAATAAACCACCAAAATTTCCATGTTTTACTGTAAAAAAAACGACCAGCTACATGGTCGTTTTTTAGACTTATTCGGTTACTGTTTCTGAATCCGCTTCTACAATGCCGTATTTAATGTTGCTGGATTTCACTTCTTCCGTATCTGCTTTGGGATTGTAGAAGAATATGCTACTGCCGTTACTGTATGTTACAACAATATCTTCCTGCTTCCACACCTTATAACTTAAATCTTCATTAATTGAAACTTCCTCATAGTTTTCGCCAAAATGCTTTTTCAGGTATTTCATAATTTTTTTCTGCAAATCCGCACCCGAGTAATCCCCGATGCCGGTCATCATCTGCACCTGATATAATTCGTCAGACTCTGTAAAATAAAGAAGAATCATCGTATCTGCTTTAATCATGCCGGGGACGCGATTCATTTCGTAAATGTCGCTACCGCTGAGCCGGGAAGCCTTTAAATCTCGGACAAGCTCTACAGATGCTTGTTCCGTACCCATGCCCCATACCAAATCACATGAGCCATCACTTTTATTTACAATATATAATCCCAATGCAAGTGCTGCAATCACAAGCACAGCAATCAGAATCAATACAAGCGTCTTTTTAGATTTCTTTTTTTGTTCCGTATTATTGGACATTCACCCTCTTCTCCTTTCTACATTACGCATATTATATCATTAAATTTATAATTCGTCAATAGTTTTTTACATTCTGTCCGTTTATACACATTTCGACCGTCTCGGCGACACCAGAAAAAATTTTTTGTGCGTTAATAACTCCCGGCTCACAAAAAAAGCACCCTCTTCGGGGTGCTTTTGGAGCGGATAATGGGAGTCGAACCCACCTGTTCAGCTTGGGAAGCTGACATTCTACCGATGAACTATATCCGCGTGTATTTAGAGTATAACACATTTTTATTGAAATTGCAAGTATTCTTTTTATATTTCCCTTGAAAAAAGACATGAATATTGCTATAATAAAGATGAGGTGAAATTATGCGTAAACTTATATCTCTTTTGTTAGTTTTATCCATGACACTCGTAGCTTTGCCAGTTTATGCTGAGGACAATGCCACTTTTTCCGGCTACTGTTCCTGGGTTGGCGACTGGAAAACAAGCAGTGCCGTAAAAGGTCCGTTTGAACACGCGGGTGAAACATTCTGGATTAACGGTGTCGGAAGCGAAGCAACACTTACCTATTATCCCGAAATCACATATCCGTCCGAGGTATCCATAGATGTATATCTGCTTTACTGGCATCAGCACCAAAATAATCGTGTTAAATACGAAGTGCATCACAACGGAAAAGTAGACACGTTTATCTTAGACCCCTCTACTTTGACCGAAAGTTGTTGGAAAAATTTAGGCACCTTTGATTTTAAGGGTGATCAGGAACGGGAATTTGTTCGCCTTGTATGTATGCCCGGTCAAATACCGGGCGCAAACACAAGAGCCTCGGCAATGCGCTTTACCACAAGCAATGAAACCTTTTATGTTGCACCAAACTACACGGTAGAAAATGCACTGAACGGTGCTTCTATTGCGCCCTTAAATAAATTTTCGGACATGGAAAACCACTGGGCGCGTTATGATGTGGAATACATGGCAAATGAAGGACTTGTTTCAGGCGTTGAAGATTCTCTTTTTGACCCCGAAGCACAAATCACCCGAGCAGAATATGTAACCATCTTAGACAGAGCTTTAGGGCTTGAACTTTATAAAGGCGGATCATACAGTGATGTTTCTCCTGATGCCTGGTATGCACCCTATGTTGCCACTGCCAAAGCAGGCGGATTGCTTAAAGGCTTGCCCACTGATGACGGCTTTAAGCCCGATCAGCCAATAACCCGCGAAGAAATGGCTCTTTTCACATACAATGCCATCCTGCAGACCAGAACAAACGATGAATGGATAAGCAGTTTCCCGGACGTGTATTCTTCTTTCACCGATACCGATGCTGTATCCGAATGGGCAAAGGAAGCAATGTCTTATTTAACGCGCACAAACATTATAAAAGGCACAACCGACACAACTGTTTCACCCAAAGAAACGGCAACCAGAGCCCAGGGCACTGTTATCTTAAAGCGGTTTATGCAACAGTTTGTATGGGCAGGTCCGCCTAAAGGCGAGAATTGGGTTATGACCTTCAATGATGAATTTTCAGGTAATGAATTAGACTGGAGCATCTGGCGGTCTGAAGCTGCTTTCCCTTCGCACATTCTTTCCTCCCGCTGGCCCGAAAATGTAGAAATGTATGACGGCAATCTGCACTTAATTACCCGAAAAGAACAAATGGGCGGTGCGGAATGGACCTCTGCAAGCGTATGGGTACGTCCGGAATTTTTCAGACAAAGCTACGGCTACTGGGAAGCGCGTTATAAGTACGCCCCGGCTTCCGGCTTAAACAATGCTTTCTGGATTACCACGCAGCCCCTTAACGGGTTACCCATGGAAAAGCATTATGAGTTAGATATCAACGAAGGACATTTCCCGAACGAAATCAACACCAACTATCATGCACGATTTGGTGGTAACAACGAATCAAACGGTGAAATTGATAAACCAGAATACAATTTATCCGAAGATTATCACACCTACGGTATTGAATGGAGCGAAGAGGAGCTGAAATATTACTTTGACGGTGAAGTGGTAGCAGTAAAAGCCAACAACACCAAAGGCTTACACGCAGATGTAGCCATCGTCCCCTATCTTTCCACTGCAGTTTTAGACTGGGCAGGTCCTATCGTAGATGAGCTTAGTGGCAAGGCTATGGTCGTGGATTATGTTCGTGTATGGCAGAAAGAAAAAGATGCAAACAATCCTGATCGCACCATCAAGGGAATGCCATTAGAGGGCGTCTCCCCCTCGGGTGAAAAACCGGGATCTGTTGAAACCGACACCAATGTCTTAAAGGATATTAAAATCGTCTCTGTCGCAGAGCAGACTATTGACAACACCGCCTATCCCGGAGAAATCATTATTCCGTGTGTAACTGAAGGCGACTGGTCCAAATCCACCGCAATTCCCAATTACAACGGTGGCGAGCATTACTGGTCAAGCACGCCTAATGCCGTGGTAAGATATCCTCTAAAAGGTATTTCAAGCGGAAACTATGACATTTATATCTGGCGCACACCGCACCAGTTTAACGTCCGGCAAATGGACATGATTTTAACACAACATGGTAAGAACGCGCTTTGCGGTTCGGTGGCTCTTAGACTTGCCGAAAACGAAACCGCCAAGCCCGGATGGATTTTACTCGGCAATCACACCATTTCCGATCCGAACGGTTATATTTATTACATAAGCAACGGTACCAACTGTCGGGCAACGGCTGTAAAACTTGTACCAAAAAAATAACAAAAAGACTTGTGCAATGCACAAGTCTTTTTGTTATCTGCTTAGTAATTTTTCGGCATTTTCATGATAAATTTTCTGTTTGTCGGCTTCTGACATATCTAAATGCTCAATCAGACGAACTTCCCAGAACGGTCTGTGCCAGGGAGTATCCGAGCCAAACAGAATTTTATCTGTTCCGTGTTTTTCCACAATCGCCTGCGCTGTTGCACGCGGAATCACTGAATAACTAAAGGAGGTATCAATGTATAAAGGCAATCCGCAAAGCTTTTCAAGCACTTCTTCACCCGAAAACGCTCCGCCGAAATGGGCTAAAACAATAGGCGAATCAAACCATTTAACCGCCTCAACGAAATGATCGGGCATACCGTGAAAAGGCGGTGCAAATCCCAAATCCCGTCCGGCATGAAACATAGTAATCAAACCCAGTTCGCCTATTTTTTTATAGATCGGCTTCATTTTTGGGTCGTTTACATAAAAGTTCTGATACTCGGGATGGAATTTTATACCCTTTAAGCCTAAAGCCTTAATGCGTTCTAATTCTTCTTCCCAGTTTTCAGCTTCAGGATGAATCGAGCCAAACGGCACAATTTCGTTGCAAGCCAAAGAGGCAGCAAAATCATTCACACTTTGCATCTGCTTCGGGTTAGTCGCAATGCTTTGCACCACACTTATGTCTACCCCATCCCGCTTCATGCTCTCCTTAAGTCCCGTAACGGTACCGTCTGTCTGCGGTATCAGTCCGCCGGATGCCTTCGCAAGCGAGTCCATAGCTCTTTGCGCTATTTTTTCAGGGAAACAATGGGTGTGAAAATCAATCAACATATTCTGTCATCCTTCCTTCAATTCTGTCAATAAAAAAGTTTTAAGGCTGTCTTGCCAATCCGGCATTCTAAATCCGATTACTTTTTCCGCTTTGCTGTTATCCAGAACGGAGTAAGCCGGTCTGCTTGCTTTTGTCGGAAATTCTCCTGTTTTACAGGGATTTACAATACACGAAATTTCTGCAAATTCCGTAATTGCTTTTGCAAAATCATACCAGCTGCACATTCCGCTTCCCGTGCAATGATATGTACCGTATTCTCTAGTTTGCACAAGCTTTAAAATCTGTTTTGCAAGATCTTTGGCATTTGTAGGGCAACCAATCTGGTCTGCCACAACTTTAAGTTCGCCTTTTTCTCTTGCAGCTTTCATAATGGTTTTTACAAAATTCTTGCCGTGCGCGCTGTATAGCCAGGCGGTGCGCACGATAAAATGCTTCTCATACTGACGCACAGCCTGCTCGCCCGCCTCTTTTGTTTTGCCGTACACGCTTGTCGGGCAAACCGCATCCGATTCCGTATATGGCGTATTTGCAGTTCCGTCGAATACATAATCCGTAGAAACATGTACCAAAGGGATGTTCCGTTTTTTTGCAAATTCGGTAAGATTTTGTGCACCGAGCACATTTAAACGATACGCATTTTCTTCGTCCGTTTCCGCACCGTCAACATTGGTATATGCGGCACAGTTTATAATTCCGTCGCATGCACCGCTGAACTCTATCGGTTTTGTAATGTCCAACGCATCCAAATCGGTTGCAATGGCATTTTCGCCTAACAGTTTACAAATCTCCCGACCAAGTTGCCCATTGGCACCGGTTACCAACATCTTCATTTTTTCACCTCGCATTGACATTTTTGCCGTTTCGTGATACACTTATAAACGGTGATAATATGATTCAGATTCTGCTTGCCACTTATAATGGTGGCAATTATTTAAAAGAACAGTTAGATTCGCTTTTCGCACAGACCTTTCAGGATTTTAAAATTCTTGCGAGGGATGACGGATCTACCGACAACACTTTATCTATTTTAAACGAATATGCCGAAAAATATCCGGGTCGGTTAGAAATTAAAGTCAATAACCCGCCCACCGGCAACGCAAAAGACAATTTCTTTTTATTGATGCAGGATGCAACCGCAGATTTTATTATGTTTTGCGATCAGGACGATTTCTGGCTACCTGAAAAGATTGAAATGACGTTGTCCGAAATGCAACAGCTGCCACAGGATAAACCTGCACTGGTTCACACCGATTTAACGGTTGCAGACGGCAATTTGAAGCCTGTAAACAATTCTTTTTACCGTATGCAGCACTATGAGCGTGCCATGAAGCTGACCTTAAACAAGGCGTTGTCCCAAAACACAGTGACCGGTTGTACAACCATGATAAACAAATGTCTTTGCGACATGGCAAAGCATACAAACCACAAAGATATCATTATGCACGACTGGTGGCTCGCGGTAATTGCCGCAGGCTTTGGCAATGTTCGTGCCATAAAAACGCCCACCATTTTATACCGTCAGCACGGCAAAAATTCTGTAGGTGCCAAAAGCTTCTCCCAAAGCTTTCGGATGGTCAGACGCGGTGAAAAGGATTTACAGAAAAGTCTGGACAAAACCTATGTACAAGCCCTTTATTTCATCAAAAGCTTTGCTGAAAAGCTTGAAGAAAACAAAAAAGATGCTATCAGCAAATTTGCGACCGTTCCCAAAGCAAAACCTTTTAAACGGGTTACAATCATCATCCGCTACGGTTTCTGGAAGCAATCGCTTATCCACAAGCTTGCACAACTCGGTATGCCATTTTTATCCAAAATCAGAACGATGTTTGAAAGTGTTTTCTCGAAATGAGAAAACACTTTTTATTTATTAAATCCAAACAGCTTTTGCCAAAGCTTGCCCTGCCTGTTCCGATAAAATTTACCGTCATGGCAGACAAGGATTTCTGCTTTACAATATTCCGCCTGATTCAACACATCACACACAAAAAACCCGCTCTTACGGTATTTTAAATCGTTATACTTTGTTTCGATATCAGGTCTGTCATAACGGAATGCCGGTAAAATACGCTTCGTTTCATCCGGCATCGTCAACAAAACAAATACAGAAGCCGTCTCGGAAGGCACATTTTTCATACAACACCAGCCGTATGCGATAAAAAAGCTTCCTTGCTTAGACATACTGTCTATGGCATACCGCACAGTGCGATTCTGCATTGCATCGGGCACCGGAGACGGCTCCGTTAAATCTAAAAGCTTTCTTACATACGATTGCCGTATTTCTGCCTCATTTTGCTTTAAGAGCGCTTCTCTGTGTGCAACCGCATCCCGATTTGCAGGCACTCTGTACAAAGAGGTCGTTTCCTCCACCGCAACAAATTCATACCGTCCTGCATATTTCAGCCAAAGCTCCCAGTCCTCTAGGTACTCTAAATCCGTGCGAAAGCCTCCATGCGCCTCATACACCTCACGTTTGAAAAAGACAGTCTGAATCGGAAATATGTTATGCACAAGCAAATTTTCTTTAGAATAATGCAAAAACGGACGTTGCGTAACACTGATTGTCTCGTAAACATACGGATTGGTGCTTTGTATATCGGTTACCGCTTCATCTGCCTTTGCGTAAAAAATCGACTGTTCAGGCATTGTCAGAGCTGTTTGTACCATAATTTCCACATGCTTTTCATAGAACAAATCGTCATCATCCAGAAAATTCAGGTATTCACCGGATGCCAAAGCCAGCGCTTCATTTCCTGCAACACTTCTGCCCTTTTTCTCCCCTAAAGCTTTATACTTTATGCTCATACCGGAGAATTCTCCGGACAGCAATGCTTCAGACAACGGCGCACCGTCCTCCACAACACAAACTTCAATATTCGGATAGGTTTGGTTTTTAATGGATTCCAAGCATTCTTTAAGCACCTTGGGTCTGCCACAGGTGCGCACTAAAATGGAAACCAGGGGTAATTTCTGCACCGTAAAACTCCTTATCTTTCCTGATACTCCGCACAAACGGGTAAAGTTTCGCCAATTTTCTTTACAACGCCTTGTTCCAACCACAAAACTCTGTCACAAAGGCGTTCAATCTGTTCAATGGAATGGGACACAATCAAAACGGTTGTGCCGCCCGACATCATTTCTTCGATACGTTTTACGCACTTTTCCTGAAACTTGTAGTCGCCCACAGATAAAATTTCGTCTACAATCAAAATGTCGGGACGTACAAGTGTCGCGATGGAAAATCCAAGTCGTGCAATCATACCCGACGAGAAATTTTTAATGGGTACATCCAAAAACTCCTCCAACTCCGAGAAAGCAACAATTTCGTCAAATTTTTCTTTGATATATTCTTTGGTATAGCCAAGAACATAACCGTTTAAGAAAATATTCTCTCTGGCTGTTAAATCCATATCAAAGCCTGCACCAAGCTCAATCAGCGGTGAGATGGTTCCGCTTACCGAAACCGTTCCCTCGGTAGGCTTTAATATGCCCGATACAATTTTTAAGATTGTACTTTTGCCTGAGCCATTTAAGCCCACAATGCCAAACACTTCCCCTTTTTTTACAGTAAAGGAAACGTTAGACAAGGCTTTAAACTCACTATACATAAGCTTGCCTTTTACGAGCTTAACAAAATATTCTTTAATGCTGTCAATTTTCTCTTTTGACATATTAAATTTCATGGTGACATTTTCCACCGTAATTACGTTTTGCATGAAATATCCCTTTCTTAGATATACAAAATAAACTTGTCCTGCTTCCGCTTAAAGAAGTAAAGACCGAATACAAGCATCACCAGCGAAAAGCCTGCACAAACTAAATTGGAATGCAAATCCGGAATGTGTCCCTGCAGTACCAGAGCACGAAAATACAGGATATAATGATACAGCGGATTGAATTTTATAATTTTAAAAATTGCAGACGGCAGAATTTCTGTCGGATAAAAAATAGGTGTCAGATACAGCCAGGCGGTTGTGAAAACACCATAAAGGTGCCCAATATCTCTAAAGAACACATTTGCCGCCGATAAAAAGAAGCTTAAGCCCACAGCAAACACAAAGGCATACAGCATGGGAATCGGAAACGCCAGAAACGTAATTTTAAAGGGAACCTTTAAGATTAGCATCACCAGAATGGTTGCCACAAATGCAAACAACATGTTTACGAATGAAAAAATGCACTTTTCAAGCGGAAACAAATACTTTGGAATATAAACTTTACGAATCAGCGCCGATGCATCCACAATCGAGCCCATGGATGTATTGGTTGCTTCTGTTACAAATGAAAAAATCAGAAAACCCGTTAAATAGTAAATCGGGAAATGCTCGATATTGCTTTTGAACATATTCTGAAATACCGCTGTAATAACAAGCATCATTAAAAGCGGATTCAAAACACTCCACGCAATTCCCAGAAAAGAACGGCGGTATTTTGTTTTCAAATCCCTTTGCACCAATGCGCCAAGCAGGTTTTTATATTTTAAAAAATTCAAAATATACTGTTTCATGTGTATCTCCTTTTATAGTTCTGTTTTCAGTATATCATATTTTGTAAAAAATAGCAAGAAAAAAGACCGCTCGGCGGTCTTTTTTTATTCTGTTATTTGTTTCGGATTTTTCTGCGTTTGGATTCGTAATTTATATGCATTTTTCAGATTTTTAATATGAACCGTTCTTGCACCTTTGGCATGCTCACCATCTAATGTCCAGTCAAATTCACCGTTTGACTCAATGGTCATACTGTCTGCCTGGAAAAATTCAAACATATCTCCCGAAAAATCCGACTGAGACAAGCCAAATACAACAGAAGCCAGCTGCATAGGCGTTTTTGGTGCACGAATCAGCAACACTTCAAAAAGCCCGTCGTTCATGCAGACAATATCCTCAGAGATGTGTAAAATCCCCCCGATGGATTTGGAATTTCCGATTGCACCAAAACAAAATTCACCTTCAATAATCCGGTCAGCAGTTTCAAGCTTTAACTGATGGGGTGCGATGCTTCCCAAGTCCTTGACGCCTTCAAACAGGTATGCAAGATGCCCGAAAGTCTTTTTCATACTTTTGGGAGTCTTATACGATACAGCCGTAAACGCACCAAAAGATGCAATATAAATAAAATGTCTTCCGTTAAAAGCACCAACATCCATATTCTGGCATTCTTCAGCTAAAATATTTGAAACTGCCTCGTGTACGTCAAAGGAAATTTCAGCACTCTGTGCAAAATCATTTGTGCTGCCGGACGGAATATAACCAATTTCAACAGGCTTCCCGGAACGGATAACACCGCTTATAACTTCATTAAGAGTCCCGTCGCCTCCACAGCAAACAATCAGGTCCTTGCCCTGCTCAGTCGCTTCAAATGCCAGCTCTTCTGCATGCATGGCGCGCAGAGTAACGGCAACCTCTATACTGTAGCCGTGCAAACCAAACTGTTCAAAGATGTCCGTAAAATGACCACGGAGACGATTCTTTCCGGCAGATGCATTTACGATAAAGAGAACCTTTTTCATCGCATATCCTCCTTGTTACTCCATACATTATATACCCTTTTTCTCATTCTGTCAAACAAAAACCATTGACTTTTCCCGAAAATATGCATATAATAAGCTAAAAGGAGTGATTGTCATAGAAGCAAACATCTTATTATTTATACAGGAATACTTACGAATACCGCTTTTAGATTCGGTTTTTAAAGGGATTACCGCCTTGGGCAACGCAGGCTTTATCTGGATTCTTTGTACAGTGCTTTTGCTATGTTTCAAAAAGACAAGAACTGTTGGATGGATGTGTGCTGTTGCACTGCTTGCCTCTCTGGTAATCAACAACCTCATTTTAAAAAATCTGATTGCCAGAATCCGTCCTTACGAAGTCATTGAAGGCTTGAAAATTCTGATAGATGCCCCTCATGACTTTTCGTTTCCGTCAGGGCATACGGCAAGCTCGTTTGCTACGGCAACCGTTTTGTATATGACTTTACCAAAAAAATTCGGTATTCCCGCATTGATTCTTGCTGTACTCATCAGTATTTCAAGACTGTATCTTGGTGTACACTACCCCACAGATGTCCTGGGCGGGCTGCTATCCGGAGTTGCCATTGCTTTCACAACTGTTTATATTTTTAAGAAAAAACGCCTCGTATGAGGCGTTTTACTTTTTATTTTTTCAGAAGCACCGCACAGGCAGACATATCTTCCATAGCAGGAATAACAAGCTGATTACCGGTTACAGCAACGCCATCTGCATTAAATCTGGCTGCAATTGTAAAACCTTCGGGGATGTCAATCGCGATAGATGCGCAGGCATCATCAAAGGCGTGACAAACTGCTAAAATTTCCGAATCGGTTTTGCGTACCACCACCTGCGTGCCTGTAGGATATCTGGTGTTTTTTCCGCGATTACCGTGAATACGGCTTTGACCGTCGCAAATAACATTTTCGCATTTTTTATAAAAATCAATTGCTTTTTGCACAATTTCCAATTGCCAGGGCGCCAACACATCAATCTGACCTGACAAACAAATTCGTCCAAGGAAAGTTGCCGCAAGAGAATAGCAAAGGCGTTTTGCGCTGTCATCGGTATGCAGTACCGCCCAAATCAGAGACTGTTGCGGTAACATAAGGTTATGAAGTGAGGCCGCGATATACGGAATTTCCACCGCTTCATGCGCATCCGAAAAAGACGAAACCGCAGATATACCCATCATGGAAGGTTCTAGTCTGTGACCGCCCGAAGCACAATTTTCAATAACCAAATCAGGAATTTCCTGTTTCATTCGTTTAAAGAAATCTTTAACGCATTCTAAATGCTGACGCAAACCCTCTGCACCCGATTCCGCACCGTCCACCTCGTGACCGATGTTTGCGTTATAATCAACCTTGATATAGCCAAAATCATTGTCTTTGAGCATTTTGATAACCTTTTCATAAAGGTATTCCTGCACATCTTTCCGTCTGAAATCCCAGTAAGAACGGGTTGTATGGTTTTTTATCACCTTGCCGTTATGCGTAAGATGCATGTGGTCATACTCAGGTAAAAACATTTTTGAGCCTCTGGTCGTTACTTCAAATTCAAACCAGACACCGGGAATCATGCCCATTTCGCGAATGGTTTTGTTCATAGCTTTCATATCCGGGAAAATATTTTTGTCAATGGGCCATTCACCGTTGCCGCTCTGCTCCTGACCTTCCACACACCAGCCGGCATCAATGACCGCATACTTTACACCAAGGTCCTTTAAATTCTTACAATAAGAGAGCATTTTTTCCTGCGTTGGTCTGCCCCATGTGGTGCAGTATTCATTAAATGCAGGTGCAAGTCCCTTTTCGCCATATGCACGCCAGGCAGGCTTTTGCATATCACAAAGAGCACTGCAGGCATCATATATATCACCCTGCACGGCACAAATATAAGCAGTAGGTGCCTTAAAGCTTTCTCCCGTTTTTATACATTTGCTCCAACCGCAGAAATTATAATCACCCAGTCCGCCTGAGAAAGAAAAGCTGTCCTGCATACGACCAAGCTCCATCTGCCAGCTTGCATTATGCGCCAGTTGTGCGCCCCACAAAACACCGGCTTTACGGTCTTCAACCACAGCGGTCGGGAAATAGCGATGAACAGGATAACTGCCTAAGCTCCCGAACCGTTCTACCGGATTGTTATAGCTTGCCCAGCTTTTTTCCAAGCCCAACTCTTCAACTGACTGACAGCTGTGCTTTCCCTCCAGGCTCCAGCCGCCGTAAAAGCGATGCAAGTAATATCGGTTCGGGCCGTCATCTTTCGCATAAGGACCTAAATTGTCAAGCGTAAAGGAGGATAACATATCCAGATTCACATCTTCACCCGTCTCGTTAAAAAACTCCGTTTCACAAACAAAGCCTTTCAACCCTTCGATAAAAGTAAGCGTATGTAACACCTGATATCCGTTTTCACTTTTTAAGGTTGTAATAATTTTTGTTTGTTCATCATCTTTTTCAACCGTCTGTGCATCGAATTTCAATTTTTTCGAATTCATGTCTTCTCGCATAGTAAAGCCGGGAAAACTCAGCGAATCACCTTCTACATGATAATATACAAGATTTCCCAAATTCCAGTTACGGTTATACCGAGCACGGAAATCAAAGCTTTTATCCCATTCCCAGGGATTCTGTACCATATCCTCCGTCCCTTTCGGAATCAGTATCATATTTACATTTTGCTCGTCATTGATAAGGTAATGCACCAGTACATTTCCTAAAGTGTACGACTTAAGCTCCATTTAGTTTCTCCCCTTTACTTTTGTTTTTTATATTCTACCATATAGAAAATAAGATGTCAATGTAAAGGATGAAAACAAAACATATTCTTCCTTTTTAATCTGCACCAAAATAAACAGGGCATCCTAACGGATGCCTTCTTACTTTACTTTTTCATTTTTACTTTTATTTTTATGGGAAACTCTGCGTCTCGTTATCCCACGAACGTCCCGGGCGTTACCGTGGGATTGCCTTACTCGAGACTTCACAGTCCGAATCACCTCTCGCGGTGTTTCGGCTGCTCCGACGAACACGCTTCGCATGTTCTCTTCCCTTTTTAACCTGTACCAAAATAAACAGGGCATCCTAACGGATGCATTCTTGCTTTCCTTTTTTTCATTTTTACTTTTATTTTTACGGGAAACTCTGCGTCTCGTTATCCCACGAACGCCCCGGGCGTTACCGTGGGATTGCCTTACTCGAGACTTCACAGTCCGAAACACCTCTCGCGGTGTTTCGGCTGCTCCGACGAACACGCTTCGCATGTTCTCTTTCCTTTTTAACCTGCACCAAAATAAACAGAGCATCCGTTAGGATGCCCTGTTTATTTTGGTGCAGGTGGTGGGAATCGAACCCACACGGTATCACTACCACAGGATTTTGAGTCCAGCGCGTCTGCCAGTTCCACCACACCTGCATTTCGAACAAGATATATAATAACACTTTTTGCTCGATTTGTCAATAGTTTTTTTGAAAAAATTCAAGTTTTTTGCTTATTTTAAAAAGTCTGCATCATCTGCAATATCTGCTAACATATCTAAGTACTCTGCGCCGTCTTTTAGTTGCAAAATACGATACGCAATCTGCCGTACGCACTCTGAAAAAAGCGGTTCGAGTTGCTCGGGCTGTAAGCTTCTTGCAAGCGGACACATCCCTTTTGCACGAGGATCCATGATAATCTGAAGCTTTTCTCCTTTATGTCTGTAAGGCAACAACGGGAAAATACGACACGCAAGCGGACGCAATGCACGGTCACACTGTCCTTTACAAAGCATCAGTTTCGCAACACCTGTTTCTCCGTATTCACAGTTTGAATCAATTACCTCTGCAAACGACACATCTTTTAATAGCTGTTCTTCCCCCGGAAAAAGCAGCATACCTGCCGGCTCGTCACTGTCCTTACAACAAATGCCGTCACACAAAACTCCGCAATCCTTTTTTAAAGGTGTTACGTCCTGCAACAACGCATAAAGCGGTTCATAAAATTCTTTTGCTGTCATATTACACCCGCTTTTTCAAAATTACGCAGGACCAATCGCCCTCTTCTTTTTCGGACACCACATAAAAGCCTTTTTCGGTTACAACATCCACCACTTCTTTGCAACGCTCGCTGATGATACCCGAAATAATCAAAGTGCCGTCATCCTTTACAAAATCGCCAAAATGCGGACTCATAGCCTTTAAAACATCTGCAACGATGTTTGCCACAACCAAATCATATTTTTGTACACAAAGCTCTTTTTTTAAGTTTGCATCCGAAATAACATTCCCACAGTATGCTTTAAAAATATCTTCCGGAATTTTGTTTTGCAAAAGATTCTCTTTGGCAACCCGAACGGAGTTTAAGTCGATATCCACCATAGTTAAATCGGTTGCGCCCAAAAGATACGCCCCAATGGACAAAATACCGCTGCCACAACCTAAATCCAGCACAGAATCGTTATTTTTTACGATACCTTCCATATTTTCGAGACAAAGCTTTGTGGTCTCGTGTGTACCCGTACCGAAGCTGGAACCTGGATCGATTTCCAAAATTTTGCGATTTTCTTTGTTGTCCACTTCTTCCCAGGTTGGCTTAATCAAAAGCTTTTCACCCACATTAAAAGGCTTGAAGAATTTTTTCCAGTTGTTTTCCCAATCCTCTTCGCAAACGTTGTTCACGGTAAGAGCAAGTGTGCCATAGCTGTCGCCAAGCTCTTTTAAACCTTGCTTTAAACCGGTAAACATTTCTGCACCCTGCGCATTTTCGGGAATGTACAAAATCACACGGGTTTCGCCTTCTTTCAAATGCATCAGGCTTTCATCCACATAATCCCAGTAGGTTTGCGTACCTTCTAAAAATTCGTTAAAATCCTCGGGATTTTCAATCTGAATTCCATTAATGCCCAGATTCAACAAAAGACCGGTAATCGGCTCAATGCCTTCTTTATTGGTGGAAATCTTAACTTCAGTCCAGTTCATTTCTTAATCCTCTCTATTTAAACAGTTCCTTCACTTTATCCATAAAGCTTTTCTTATTGGCAAAATTTTCGTCCTTATCCAGCGATGCAAACTCTTTCAAAAGATCTTTTTGCTTTCCGCTCAAATTGCGTGGCACTTCAATTACAACGGTAAAATAATGTTCACCTGTGCCGAACGCTTTCTTGATACCTTTGTTTTTAATACAGAAGCGCGTTCCGGTTTGTGTACCCTCGGGTATTTTATAGGTTTGCTTGCCGTGAATGGTCGGCACTTCGATATCACCGCCCAAAGCCGCTTCTGTAAATGTAATGGGAACTTCACAGAACACATCTGCACCCTTGCGCTTAAAAATGGGATGCGGTTTAATACGGATGCCGATTAAAAGATCGCCATACGGTCCGCCATTGGCACCTGCATTACCAAATCCGCGCTTTTGCAGATACTGACCGTGGTCAATACCCTGCGGAATATCCAGCTTGATTTTCTTATTTTTCTGTGCAACACCTCTGCCGTTACATACACTACAGGGTGTTTTAATAATTTTACCCTTACCGCCGCAACGGGTACAGGGACGCGAGGTCATCATATTACCAAGCATAGTACGCTGTACCTGCTTAACCTGACCGGTACCGCGACATTCGGAGCAGGTTTCGGGCGAAGTGCCTTTTGCCGCACCACTGCCGCTACACTCACCGCACATTTCTATGCGTTTAAAGGAAAGCTCCTTCATCACACCGAAAGCGGCTTCTTCAAAAGAGATTTCCGCTTCAATTTCGATATCACTGCCCTGACGGGGTGCATTACTGCGTGCCGATGACGAAGAAAAACCGCCACCGAAAATATTTTCAAAGATGTCACCCATGTCACCGAATCCGCCAAAACCACCGAATCCGCCACCAAAGCCTGCACCTCCACCCATATTCGGGTCAACACCTGCGTGACCGAACTGGTCATAGCGACTTTTCTTTTCGGGGTCAGACAGCACTTCATAAGCCTCGTTAGCTTCTTTAAATTTGGCTTCCGCCTCTTTGTCACCGGGATTCATGTCCGGATGATATTTTTTTGCCATGGAGCGATAGGCTTTTTTGATGGTTGCTTCGTCTGCACCCTTCTGAATGCCTAAAACCTCATAATAATCTCGTTTGTCTGCCATATTCTATCCTCTCGAAAGTGGGTAAAGCAGAGCGAAACCGCTCTGCTTTGCCTTATGAAATTTATTGTTTATTCGTCATCCATTACTTCGCCCTGGGCTTCGTTTGTACCGGGCTGACCTTCTGCCCCGTTGGGGTTTGCCTGCTGGTAAAGCTTTGCGGAAATTTCATAGAATTCTTTCTGCAATTCTTCAGTAGCTGCTTTGATTGCATCATTATCGGTGCCGGAAAGGGCTGTTTTTACCTTTTCGCAAGCTGCTTTTACTTTAGAAGTATCTTCTTCCGAAACCTTGTCTTTGAGTTCTTCCAGAGCCTTTTCGGACTGATATACCAAAGCATCTGCCTGGTTGCGGATTTCGATACCCTCTTTTCTCTTCTTATCTTCTTCTGCAAACTTTTCAGCTTCTTTTACAGCCTTGTCGATATCTTCATCCGAAAGGTTGGTGCTTGCAGTAATGGTAATTTTCTGTTCCTGACCTGTACCTAAGTCTTTCGCAGATACGTTTACGATACCGTTTGCGTCAATATCAAAGGTAACTTCAATCTGCGGAACACCGCGGGGTGCCGGTGCAATACCGGTAAGCTGGAATCTGCCCAAGGTTTTGTTATCCTGCGCCATTTCTCTTTCACCCTGCAGAACATGGATATCTACAGAGGTCTGGCTGTCTGCCGCAGTAGAGAAAATCTGACTCTTCTTGGTCGGGATGGTGGTATTTCTTTCAATCAGCTTTGTGCAAACGCCACCTAAGGTTTCGATACCCAAAGAAAGCGGAGTTACGTCGAGAAGCAATAAGCCTTTAACGTCGCCACCTAATACACCTGCCTGAATTGCAGCACCCATAGCTACACATTCATCGGGATTTACGCCTTTATGAGGTTCTTTACCCATAATATTCTTAACAGCTTCCTGAACAGCCGGGATTCTGGAAGAACCGCCAACTAAGATAACCTTGCTGATTTCGCTTGCAGAAAGACCGGAATCGGAAAGTGCTTTTCTGGTAGGTTCCATAGTTGCCGCAACCAAATCTGCGGTTAATTCGTCAAATTTTGCACGGGTAATGGTCACATCCAAATGCTTCGGACCGGTTGCATCTGCAGAAATATAAGGCAGATTGATGTTGGAAGACATTGCAGAGGAAAGCTCGATTTTTGCTTTTTCTGCCGCATCTTTCAAGCGCTGTGCCGCCATTTTGTCGTTTCTTAAATCCAGACCGTTTTCCTTCTTGAATTCTTCTGCCATGTAATCGATTAAGCGCTTATCAAAGTCATCGCCGCCTAAGTGGTTGTTACCGCAGGTTGCTTTAACTTCGAATACACCGTCGTCAATTTCCAGGATAGATACGTCGAATGTACCGCCGCCTAAGTCATAAACCATAATGTTTTCGGACTGTTCTTTATCCAGACCGTAAGCAAGTGCTGCAGCAGTAGGTTCGTTGATGATACGAAGTACTTCAAGACCTGCGATTTTACCTGCATCCTTGGTTGCCTGACGCTGTGCATCTGAAAAATATGCAGGAACGGTAATAACTGCCTGCGTTACGGTTTCGCCCAGATAGCTTTCTGCATCTGCTTTAAGCTTTTGCAGTACCATTGCAGAAATTTCCTGAGGTGTGTAATTTTTGTCGTCAATTGCAACCTTTCTATCAGAGCCCATGTCTCTCTTGATGGAGATAATCGTTCTGTCGGGGTTTGTGATAGACTGACGCTTTGCCACTTCACCCACAAGACGTTCGCCTTCTTTTGTGAATGCAACAACCGAAGGGGTTGTTCTTGCGCCTTCTGCGTTGGTGATAACAGCGGTGTCGCCACCTTCCATAACTGCAACGCAGGAGTTTGTTGTACCTAAGTCAATACCAATAATCTTTGCCATAATTTATTCCTTCCTTTCAAATAAAAAGCTTAGTTTGCTACTTTTACCATGCTGGGACGAATCACTTTATCCCCACACATATATCCCTTTAAGAAGTCCTCTGCAACCACATTTTCTCCAAAGGAATCATCCTCTATGTGCATAACTGCATTGTGGATGTTCGGATCAAAGGGCTGACCAACGGCTTCAATCGGCTTTACACCTAATTTTTCAAACACATCGTAAAGCTGTTTTGCAATCATGCGAATGCCTTCTCCGTCTTTGGAATCTTCCGGCATTGCCGCAACCGCACGGTCAAAATTATCCACAACGGGGAGCAATTCCTCCACCGCCGCAATTAAACCGTTTTTATAGGATGCCTGCATTTCCTTGGTGGTTCTTTTCTTGTAGTTGTCAAAATCAGCCATCAGACGAATGTATTTATCCTGCCAGTCATTCTGAACAGGCGCTTCCGCTTCTTCTGCCGGTGCAGTTGTTTCTTCTACAACTTCTTCCTGCACATCTTCTTTCTTCTTCGCCATATTCACACTTCCTCTCATGTTTTATCCGGATTCTCATCCGTAATTTCAAGCATTTTCTGATTCAGCATCGCGGTAGTATTTTTGATCACCGACACAGCCTTTTTGTAATCCATACGCACAGGACCGATAATACCGATAATGCCTTCCATGCTGTCACCGATTTTATATCGGGAGGTAATGATAGAGCAATCGGAGAATCCGTCCTCTGCGTTATCTGAACCGATACGGATGTTGATGTCATCATTCGCGCTTTGAATGGCACTTACGGTGCGCATCACATCTTTTCGGTCATTTACTGCATTTAAAAACCGTTTTACACGGTTTAAATCCGAATACTCGGGGAAATTTAACATGTTGGTGGTACCGTCCATGTAAACCTCTGTATCCTCGCTGTCTTTCACGCAGGCACGCATGAAATCAATAATCGGAAACAGCAATTCCATTTCAAGTCCCGTTTCTTCGGAAATTGCATACAAATTGTCAACCGTTATGCTGTTAAAGGGAACATTGGCAAATGCACGGTTTAACATTTTTTCCATCAATGCAATTTTCTCTTCGGTTACGGGCGAAAGAAACTGAATCTTTTTATCCCGCACAACGCCCTGGTTAGTGATGACCACCACAAGACACCAATGCAAATCAATTCCGATTAAACGAAGCTGTTTTAAGCTTCCCGATGTTAAGGTCGGTGCCGAAATCACCGCCGTGTAGTTGGTAAGCTTGGATAAAACCTGTGTGGTTTTTGCAATCACCTTTTCCAGATAATCCATTTTCATTTCCAATGTGTTTCGAAGGGTGTTGATTTCCTCTAACGTCAGACTGTACTGGGTCATCAGTTCATCCACATAGTAGCGATACCCAATCAAGGAAGGTACTCGCCCGGCAGAGGTGTGCGGCTGTTTTAAAAATCCCATGTCCTCTAAGTCTGCCATCTCATTACGGATGGTTGCAGGACTTAAACCTAAATCACATTTTTTTACGATAGTTCTTGAACCTACAGGCTCGGCGGTATCAATATAGTCATCAATAATCGCCTGCAGAATTTTTCGTTTTCTGTCATCAATGCTTCCCATACGATACCTCCTCTTTTTGTTAGCACTCACCAACAAGGAGTGCTAACATCTGATAATAGATTACCACTAATTTTTCCATTTGTCAATAGTTTTTTGAAAATTTTTTGACTTTTTCTGACTTTTAAAAAATACAGCTTCCGAAGAAGCTGCATTTTTAGTTTTCCAAAGGTGGTAAGTTATGTATAACCGCCATTAAATCCGAAAGCTTGTTTGTTTTTTTTACGGCTTTTAACAGTCGTTTATCCTCGGGATAGTTTAAAACTACCGACATCATAATTTCTTTTAATTTGTGCATGGTAAACGTATCTGATTTTAAGACACTGTTATATGCTGTACATAGCTGTTCCAAAAACACAATGAGTTCTGTATTGCTTAAGCTTTTCCCGTTTTTGATTTCACGGAAAAGTGCAGGATTCTGCACAGCTCCCCTGCCAATCATGACACCTTTTAAATTTGGAAAGCGGTTACAAATGTGTATGTAATCCGCTTTGGTTCGTACATCTCCGTTGTAACAAAGCGGATTTACGCTGTTTTCATAAAACATCCGAAAGGTTTCCATATCCGGTGTGCCTTTATAAAAATTCTCCCGCACCCTGGGATGCACAATCAGCATGGATATAGGATAACGGTTGTAAATTGTCAATAACGCTTCCGCTTCCTCTGCTGAAGAAAAACCGATTCTGGTCTTTACAGAAATGGGAATCGGACAAGCAGAAAACACCGCATCCAAAAAACGGTCCAATTCATCCCTTCGCCTTAAAAAGCCTGCCCCACGGTTTTTGCTGACCACCGTTCCTGAGGGACAGCCTAAATTCAGATTAATTTCCCGGTATCCGATTTCCTGAAGCTTTTCCGCAAGACTGAGAAACGGCTTTGGTTGATTACAAAGAATCTGTACCGCAATGGGAGCTTCATTTTCTTCGGGCAGAACGTCTTTAATCAGCTTTGAAGTTATCTTATCTTCCGCACCGGGATTAATAAAAGGGGCATAATACAGGTCTGCTTCACCAAACATATTAAAATGCGTATTTCTGTATATTCTGGTGGTAATTCCTTCCAAAGGTGCAAAATACAGCTCCATAAACAATCCTCTCTTGACTTTTTTCTATATTATTTGTATAATGATTTTAGCACATCCGATGCACTTTGTCAAACGAGGAGGGTTAAAGAATGCACCCGGATTTACAAAAAGCAATCGGGCAACTGAAAGCCGAAAACTACACATGCGTGTTTTGCAAAGGCAACACCGTTTATACGAGTTACGACCGGGGCATCGCACCGCTTCTTAAACAATACGAAAAGAACACCCTGCTTTCTGATTTTTATGTTGCAGACAAGGTTGTGGGAAAAGGTGCTGCATTTATGTATGTGCTTTTAGGCATACGGGAGCTGTATGCCGAGATTTTAAGCGAAAGTGCGAAAGCGGTTTTGACAGAATACGGCATCCCTGTATATGCCAGGTCGGTTGTTAATCGCATACTGAATCGGGAGAAAACCGGATTTTGTCCCATTGAAAGTGCGGTTTTACAAATAACTGACCCAACCGAAGCACTTTTTGCCATCCAACAAACATTAAAGGAGCTAAAAAAATGATTTACAAACCTTTTAAAGACATAAATCTTTCCATGCTGGGCTTAGGGTGTATGCGTCTGCCCGGTGGTGGTCGTTTTACCGGTGAAATCGACATGGAGAAAACTGCCGAAATGGTTGACTACGCCTTAAAAAACGGCTTGAATTACTTTGACACCGCCTGGGGTTATCACAGTCATCAGTCCGAAATTGCAATAGGTGAAATTTTAAAGAAATATCCCAGAAACAGCTTTTATCTTGCCACCAAGTTCCCGGGCTTCACTTTAGAAAATGTGGAAAAGAAAGAAGAAATCTTTGAAGAGCAGATGAAAAAACTGCAGACCGATTATGTGGATTTTTATTTATTCCACTGCCTGTCCGGTTCGAATGTAGAGTTGTATACCGACCCAAAATACGGCCTGATGGACTACATCTTAGAGCAAAAGAAAAAGGGACGAATCCGCTACATCGGTGTTTCGGTTCATGCTTCTTTAGAGGATTTGACCCGTTTTTTAGATACCCATGCACCACACATTGATTTTTGCCAACTGCAGCTCAATTGGCTGGACTGGGACTATCAGGATGCAAAAGCAAAGGTAGAACTTTTAAACAAACGCAACATTCCCATATGGGTTATGGAGCCGGTTCGTGGCGGAAAGCTTGCTTCTCTCCCTGAAACGCACGAAAAAGTACTAAAAGCATTACATCCCGAATGGAGCATACCTGCCTGGTCGTTCCGTTACCTGCAATCCATACCGGGTGTATCGGTGGTGCTTTCGGGCATGTCTGACATGGAACAGCTTAAAGACAATATGGAAACCTTTTCATCTGAGCGTCCGCTGAACGAAAAAGAAATGTCCGTGCTGTACACCATTGCAAACGATTTGTTAAACACCGTGCCGTGTACCGCCTGTCGGTATTGTACCGATGTCTGTCCTTCGCAGATTGACATTCCCGAAATGATTAAAATCTATAACAATCAGATTTTTAACAAGGGCTGTATTCCGCAGGATGCCCTGAAAGATATCCCAAAAGAAAACCAGCCTGCCTCCTGCATTACCTGTCGCTCCTGTGAAGCACTTTGCCCGCAGGAAATCAAAATTTCAGAAGTCATGCAGGATTTTGTTCAAAAAACAGAAGCATAAAAAACCAGCATGTCCGTAAAGGACATGCTGGTTTATTCTTTTTGGTTATTCGCAATCCAAATCGATTTTAAGTTCTTCGCCACAGTTGGGGCAAGAAATCGGTGCGTCATCATCTAAGAGGCTACCGTCTACATACACTTCTTCACCGCAGGAATCGCAGGTGAATTCGTATACATCCTCATCGTTGAAATCTTCATCGTCATACTCTTCGTCGTATTCGTCATCATCGTCGTCATAACAGAATTCTTCCAAATCGCCGAGATCCTGATCGATTTCGTCAACCTTGCTGTCCAGTTCATCAATATAAGCTTCCAGCTCATCAATGCGTTCAGCCATTTCGTCAATCAAATCAACTAATTTTAAAATCAATTTTGTTTCTTTCTTGTCCGCATCAAGTTCCATGCCTTCTGCAAGACCCAAGATATAGGATGCGCCTTCTTTTAAAGTGTTCATTTCATACCCTTCCCTTCTGTAATGTTTTTAAAATCAATTATGCTCTTTCCATGTATTCACCGGTTCTGGTGTCTACGCGAATCATTTCGTTTTCTTCAATAAAGAGCGGTACGTTAATCACTGCACCGGTTTCGAGTGTAGCGGGCTTGGTTGCGCCTGTTGCTGTATCACCTTTGAAGCCGGGTTCGGTTTCAGTTACCAAAAGTTCTACAAATGTAGGCGGTTCAATACCGAACACAGAGCCTTTGTAAGAAAGGATTTTGCAAATCATTTCTTCTTTAACAAATTTCAAAGCATCGCCGATGCTGTCTGCGGAAATCGGAACCATATCAAAGGTTTCCTGATCCATGAAATAATAAAGATCACCATCAGAATAAGAATACTGCATATCCTTTCTTTCGATGTGTGCTTTTTCCAGTTTTTCTGTGGGACGGAATGTTTTTTCAATAACACCGCCGGTGATTACGTTTTTGAGCTTGGTT
Source organism: Clostridia bacterium (assembly GCA_017410375.1). Lineage (NCBI taxonomy): Bacteria > Bacillati > Bacillota > Clostridia > Clostridia bacterium. The sequence goes on from JAFQQW010000040.1 coordinate 33,040, forward strand.
CTTACAAACGCTGCACCTTTACCGGGTTTAACATGCTGGAATTCTACAATCTGAAATACGTTACCTTCCATTTCGAAAGTAATGCCATTTCTGAAATCGCCTGCTGAAATCATATTTAATACCTCCAAATATATTTATATTAATATCATACAACAAAATGGAAAAAATAGCAAGTGTTTTTGCGAATTTTTTAAAGAATTATCAATTCTTTATCGGATTTTTGCAGTGAATCACATCCATTGTCCCGCAAAACCACCGTATTTTCAATTCGGACACCGAATTTTTCGGGCAAATAGATACCGGGTTCAATGGTAACGACCTGATTTGCTTTAAGCACCGTATCCCGATTTGGTGCAAGATTCGGAAACTCATGAATCTCAAGTCCTACCCCGTGACCGGTACTATGTACAAAATACTGTCCGTATTCGGCATCTACAATAATCTTTCGTGCAATCTCATCTGCCTCACCGGCTGTCATACCGGGCTTTACGGTCCTTTCCAAGGTATCCTGCGCCCGAAGCACAATATCGTACACCCACTCCATTTCATCCGAAAGATAGCCAACCGCAACCGTCCTTGTCATATCCGAGCAGTAACCGTTATATACAGCACCGAAATCCATGGTCAGAAATTCGCCCTCCTGCACGGTTTTAGCGGTAGGAACGCCATGGGGCAAGGAAGTGTTTTTACCTGAAATGCAAATGGTATCAAATGACGGTTTTTCCGCACCGAAGCATGCCATTTTATAATTCAGATATGCCGCAATTTCCTGCTCGCTCTGACCGGGTCGGATAAAATTCAAAGTCTCCTGATACGCCTTTTCTGCAATGGATGCCGCCTGTCTTAATGCTTCAACCTCGGCTTCCTCTTTAACAGAACGAAGCTCCGCAAAAGGAATATCTGAGGGCATCAGCTCTATCTCAAGCTTTTTAGCACCAAGATAGGTTTTGTGTACCAGATGCGCTTCCTGAAAAAACAAAGGACAATTTAAATGTTTAACCTCTTTCCAGAATCCGCGGATATCACAGATTTCAAATGAAGGTGCTTCTCTTTGTGCATTCTCTGTATATCTGCCATCGGTATAAATACGCCTGATACTTTCCGATAGCAAGACATAGCCTTCTCCCGAGAAGGATGCGTAATAACGCATATCCGCAGGGTCGGAAAGCATGATAACTGCCTTTTCGGGAAGCCTGCTCAATAAATTCTGTATCCTCATTTGCCCATCGCTCCTAAAATAGACTGATAGGTCAAAGCATCCACATCCTGCATGCCCGGAGATTCACAAATGATAACCGGCTCTAAATTCCGCTTTAAAATCAGTTCTGCGAAAGGGTCAAACGTAGGACCAAAGCTTTCATCCTCGTAAGGAATATGGCATTTCTCGCCACCTGCCGTAAAGGCAATACGGGTAAAATGCACATGAAATTTTCTCGCCTTTTCTTCGCCCAGCACATTATGGATTTTATTTACAATGTTCTCAAAATCCGAAAACGCATTAAGGCTTCCCATTTCTCTGGCATTCACATGTCCAAAATCAATACAGGGCACAAAATTCTCGCTGACCTTGCACATTTCAAGCACCTCGTCAACCGTTCCCAGCTGATTGATTTTCCCCATAGTTTCGGGGCAGATATGAATGTCATCTAAATGCATATCTTTTGCCGCATCATAGGCTCTTTTCAAGGTATCGCATGCAAGCGAAAGCGCCTCTTCTCTGCTCATTTTACTGCAGGAGCCTGCATGCACCACAATACGCTTTGCACCACAGAATTTTGCCGCCTCCAGGGTTTTTAGAATGTAATTGATGCTGTTGTCCCGTTTTTCGGATTCTACAGAAGACAGGCTGATATAGTAAGGCGAATGGATGCTCATATAAATGTCATTTTCTTTCGCCTTTTCGCCCAACTCTTCTGCTGTCTTTTGTGTTATTTTAACACCTTTGGAGCATTGGTATTCATAAGCAGAAAGCCCGATTTCCTTCAGCCAACCGGGCATTTCTATGCTTTTCTTTTTTCCGCTGGTATAAAAATTGTCCGGGTTACCGGATGTACCGAATCGTACCATTTGATTATCCTCTCTTATAGACAATATTTTCCAATATCCGCTTGAATTTTACAAATTTCCCTTCTTTATCACAAACGGGGTCCACAAGTACTGCGCACATATGCATACGGTTTGCACCCCACACATCGGTAAAAATCTGGTCACCGATTACAGCCACCTCTTCGGGCTTTACCTGTAGTTTTTCGAGGGCAAGCAAAAAAGGCTTTTTGGCAGGCTTATTGCCGTCACAAATAAAATCCACCGGAAAAGAATCTGCAAATTTTTTTGCACGCGCATAGATGTTATTGGATACAATACAAATTTTAAATTTTGTCTGCATTTTATCCACAAAAGCTTTAGCGCGCGCATCACAAACCGGCGTATGCGGCGGCACTAAAGTATTGTCAATGTCTAAAATCAGGGCTTTGATGCCTTTCTCCTGCAACACAGACACATCTATGTCTTCTATGGTTTTGTAATACAGAGTGGGTTTGAATTTTCGCACTTTTGCACCTCTTAAGTACTATTTTTGACTATTATAACATATTTATAAACAAAAAACAACCTTTTTGAAAGGATTTACTATGTTTGAAATTTGGGGAACCTTTAAAAGAGATGACCGACGCAACGAAAGACTGTTCCGATATTTTACAAAAACCTTTTTTCAGGAGGATATGCTTCCGCTTGTCCCGCCCTGCTTTTCGTCATGGGCATCTTATATCGAAAAAACAGATAAAATCATTGTTACATTCCGTCATTTCAGATACCAAAACGCCCCTTATGTTACCTTGCAACAGCTTCAGGCGGTTCTTAAGGACTTTGACTCAGTAAAAGAAAAAACACTCATTGAATTATCTCCCATGGCAGAGGATTTTAATCTGGATAAAGGGTTCTCCATTCCCATGAACGGAAACCAGGCAGTTTTAAAAGCTTCTTTAAAAGGTGCTCCGATATTCTATGATCCGCTCACGGCTTGCGCCTATTTTACATACAAAGCAGACGAAACGCATCTTGTGTGGCTGGAAAACACCAGAAGCATTGCCGAAAAACACAATCTGATTAAAAAGAACGGTTTTAGCGGTATTTACTGGCGATATCCTTACGCTCTGCCCGAGGGAAACTGGGAATCCATGTACGAAATCTACGAAAAAAGAACAAGATGCTGAGTATATCAGCATCTTGCAGGATTTCATTATCTGAATTTTCTTTTTCTTGCAGCCTCGGATTTCTTCTTTCTTTTTACGCTGGGCTTTTCATAGTGTTCTCTTTTTCTGATTTCAGAAAGAACACCTGCTTTTGCACACTGACGTTTAAATCTGCGAAGAGCGCTATCCAAAGACTCATTATCCTTAATTTTAACCTCAGACATTATTTTCCCTCCCTCCGCTTTACAAGCCGTCCTTTCGAACGGACATAACTACATCGTAAAAGAATTACTTAGATATTATACAACATATTTTGCGGTATGTCAAGAGGATTTTGCAAAATAATTAAATCATTTTTTCGGTAAGTTTCACACCGCCAATGATATGGAAGTGCAAATGACGTACAGTCTGACCGCCATCCTCACCGCAATTGTTGATAACCCGGAAGCCTTTTTCCGCAACGCCTGCTTTTTCTGCAATCTCACGGATTTTGGTCCAGATATATCCTAAAATTTCCGCATCTTCTGCTTCAATCGCATCCGCACCTGCAATGTGCTTTTTCGGAATCACCAGAATATGCACAGGTGCTACAGGATTGATATCGTTAAATGCTAAAATCTTATCGTCCTCATAAACCACCGAGGACGGTATTTCTTTATTTGCAATTTTACAAAAGAGACAGTTTTCCATTTGTCATCTGCTCCCCCTTTCTTATTTTGCGATTTGTTTTGCAACAATTTCGTCGACAACAGCAAGTGCATCATCAACCTTCTCCAGAACCTTACCACCACCGCGTGCAGAATCAGGCTTACCGCCACCACTACCGCCTGCAATTGCAGTAATTTCTTTCATAATCATGCCGGCATGTGCACCAAGTGCAATCGCTTCTTTGTTTGCAAGGCTCACAAAGCTGATTTTGTCATCCATATGATTTGCAAGGACAATCACACCCGGATTCTTCATTTTATCTTTCAGCTGGTCGCCTGTAACACGGAGTTCGTCCATTGTGCCTTCTCCAAGATCTGCTGTTACAACACGGATATCTCCAACAACTTTTGCGCCAACCAATAAATTATCAGTCATGCCTTTTGCAAGTTTTTCCCGGAACGTATCAATCTTCTTCTGTAATTCCTTACCTTCCGCAACAACAGATGCCGCTTTCAGATCAATTTCAGCGGGATTTGCTTTCAGCTGTTCTGCAGTACGCTGAATGAGTGCTTCTTTTTCCTTGAGGTAATCCAAAACCGCCTTGGATGTTACCGCTTCAATACGGCGGACACCTGCAGAAACGCCATTTTCAGAAAGCAATTTAAATAAGCCGATTTCGCTGGTGTTATTTACATGACAGCCACCGCAGAATTCGATAGAATAATCAGACATGGATACAACACGAACCACTTCGCCGTATTTTTCACCAAACAGTGCCTTTGCACCTGTTTTCTTTGCTTCTTCAATAGACATTTCCTGCTTTAACACAGGGATTGCTTCTAAGATTTTTTCATTGACAATTTGTTCTGCTTTTGCAATTTCTTCCGCTGTCATCGCAGTAAAGTGCGAGAAGTCAAAGCGGAGTCTGTCTGCAGATACAAACGAACCTGCCTGTGCAACATGATCGCCCAACACATCACGCAATGCCTGCTGCAGAAGATGGGTTGCAGAGTGATTACAGATGATTGCTTTTCTGTTTGCAGTATCAACCGCCATAACAATCTTGTCATCCACTTTAATTTCTTCTTTTGCTTCAATTTCATGCATGTAGTAGCCGTCACCGGTTTTAGTGGTGTTTACAACCTTTGCAATTTCCTTGCCGTCTTTAAGCACCACACCAATATCGCCTACCTGACCGCCCATTTCTGCATAGAAAGAGGTGCTGTCCACAACTAAGAAACCGTTTTCACCGGCAGAAATTACCTGTGCAACCTCCTGCTCTTTTACAATACCCTTAACGGTTGCATTGCAGGACAATTCTTCATAGCCACAGAACACGGTAGGCTCTGCATTTTCAAAAGTATAGGTTGCGTCCGCATCCCAGCTCGAACCGTCTGCACGTGCATCACGCGCAGCTTTTTTCTGTGCATCCATAGCCGAATTAAAGCCGTCTACATCCACAGAAAGGCCTTTTTCTTCTGCCATTTCAATGGTCAGATCCAGCGGGAAGCCGTAGGTATCATGCAGTTTAAATGCCTGGTCGCCGGTAAGTGCCTTGCCGCCTGCGTTCTTTACTTCTTCAATATACTGATTCAGAACGATAAGACCGTTATCGATGGTTGCATCGAAGCGTTCTTCTTCTTTCTGAATGATTTTGGTGATATACTCTTTCTTTTCTTCCAGTTCGGGATAAGCGGATTTAGAGGTTTCAATCACGGTTTCCGCAACCTCAAACAGGAACTGCTTGTTGATGTTTAATAACTTTCCGTGACGTGCCGCACGACGGAGCAAACGACGGAGTACATAGCCTCTGCCCTCGTTGGAAGGGATAACGCCGTCAGATACCATCATAACAGTAGAACGGATGTGGTCGGTAATAACACGGAGCGAAATATCCTTCTTTTCATCCGTTTTATATTCCACGCCTGCAATTTTAGAGATGTGCTTCATAACATCCTGCACGGTGTCTACCTCAAAAAGGTTGTCCACACCCTGCATAACAACTGCTAAACGCTCTAAGCCCATACCTGTATCAATGTTGGGATGCTCTAAAGGATTGTAGTTTCCGTCTTCATCTTTATCGAACTGGGTAAACACCAGATTCCATACTTCCATAAAGCGGTCACATTCACAGCCTACGCCACAATCGGGAGAACCGCAACCGTAGCTTTCACCGCGGTCAAAATAGATTTCAGAGCAAGGACCGCATGGACCTGTACCGTGTTCCCAGAAGTTATCAGCTTTGCCGAGACGTACAATACGTTCGGGCGCAACGCCCACTTCCTTGGTCCAGATTTCAAATGCTTCGTCATCCTCTTCATAAATAGAGCACCAAAGCTTATCTGTCGGAATTTCCAGAACCTTTGTAAAGAATTCCCATGCCCAGGCAGTTGCTTCTCTCTTGAAGTAATCGCCAAAGGAAAAGTCGCCCAGCATTTCAAAATAGGTGCCGTGACGGGCAGTTTTACCTACATTTTCAATATCACCGGTACGGATACATTTCTGGCAGGTGGTTACTCTTTTACGGGGCGGAACCTCCGCACCGGTAAACCAAGCCTTCATGGGAGCCATACCCGAGTTAATCAAAAGTAAGCTTGCGTCATTTTTCGGAATCAGCGGAAAAGACGGCAAACGTAAATGGTCCTTGGTTTCAAAGAAAGCAAGGAATTTTTCTCTTAATTCATTCAAGCCCATATACTGCATAATTTCATCTCCAAAACTAATTATAAATTATCTATAGTATTATATCACATTACCACTTAGAAAGCAAATGTTTTTTTATTTTTTCTTTTCCTTTGCAAAAAGAAGTACGCAAGTCTCTTCATTTCCGTTTTTAAGCTCTACCCAAATGCCGTTATCGGTGATTTTCCGGCACATTTTAATGGTTTCGTCCGGCAAAAGCGCCTTTCTGTAAGTAATCTGCAGTTCGTTCACTTCAAAATCTTCGGGCAGAAGCTCCATGGCAACCTCCGCAGACTTTACGTTATTCATGTGATTGTTGGTATCCAGATCTCTCTTTTCAACACGCGTCTCCGAAAGCATCTGTACATCCTTTTCGGGACGGAGCTTGATAAAAGGCAATTCGTTATCCTCCTCCTGAACCGATTCATAATTCTTAAAAATCTGTTCAGGCACCAAAATCACCCGCATGCGCTCAGTATCTACCGTAAACCAGTCTGCAGTTGCAATGCTTTTTAACTCTCTGTCCTGCCAGATTTCAGACTTTCTTGCAGAGGAAAATTTGTGAATGTTCATAATGCCCGTTTTAACCAGAATCGGCTTTGTGGCATCCAGTGGCTTTAAGAAACGAATTCGCCAGCCCTGCAAAAGCCATGCAATATGCAAAGAATAAAGCGCTTCTAATGTATATCCCTTTGTATCCGAATGATAAATTGCCACATCCTGCAATATATCCATCACAGAGCTTAAACGAATCTGTCCGTTTTTATCAATATCGCTGTAACGAAAGGTATATTCTCGTTCTATCATAAAAGTCTCCTTACTTTACGGTTATCTCACCCACCTTATAATATGCACCGCTTCGTTTGGCATCGGAAGCAAAATACACCACAGGAATGTCCTGATTAAATATACCGATTTCAATAGCATATGTGCCTTTTTTCATGTTCTCAGGTAAAACAAAAGTGGCTTTTTCCGCATTTTTACCGGGCATCCACTTTGTGATGTCCACATCATTTTCCAATGGGTATTCCTTCTCACCATCAATAAAACGAATATGCAAAGGAAGCTTTCTGTAAATAGGAGCAACACCTACATTATCAATACCAAGCTTTAATGTAATCTCGTCCCCCGCTTCTGCTTCACCAGGGAATTTAAAGTAATCAATGACATAGTGATATCCCATTTTGCTTACCCAGTAATCAATTTTGTCCTTCCATTCAAAAGGAATGGGAATGGATTTCGCATTAAACGAGCTGATATGCCACCCTAAGGTCATTTGAATCACTTCATCAATGTCCCAACCCTTACGTTGCCATTCGCAAAGCCACCAAAAGGCTTCAAAGGAAATGGGCGCCGATTTCCAGGCATCCGGGAACTGTTCCAACTGTTTGCCGTACACTTCATGTAAATGATACGGATTACCTAAGCCGTCTCCGCGCAAGCCCACCGGCACAACCTTGCTGGCACGCTTGGCAATTCCAGGCTTTGTGAGCTGTCCGATAAGTCTTGTTTCTTTAAACACTTCAGTATGCATGTCAAACAGATTTTCAATGTCTTCTTCGGGATAAAGCTCTAAGTTGTGTCCCTCTCCCCAGGAGCCGGGAAGAGAAATATCCATGGTATCTAAAACAGGATTGCTGTCAAACTTTTCGCCAAACGCGCGCACCGCCTTTGTGAAATACTGTAAAAATTTCGGATCGGTTGGTGAATCCTTTACGCGCTTGCCCTTAGGTCTTGCAGGACACGGAATGATTTCTTTCAACCAATCCGGCACATCATCAATATCACGGGTACTGTGTGCCATCAAACGGAACGCAACCGTTTGATTATGCGCCTTTGCCGTATCTAAAATATCCTGCACAAACTGATAATTATATTTCCCCTGCTCCGGTTCAAATTCTTTCCAAAGAATACGGATGTACACGATAGAGGTGTCAGGATAATATCCCTCTTCTCTGCCGTTTTCCGGCACCCATTCGGGAATTGGGTAACATTCCACATCCTCGGTTTCACACATATTGTTCTCAGGCTTTACCACAATATCAGAGTACAGTTTTTCACCTCTGAAATGCTGAAAACTGCAAAAACCGATATAGGGATTTTGTTCCTCTTCTTTTTTGTACGCAAAATAATTGGTTTTAGTTGTCTCTCTTAACATTGTTTTCGCCTCCCGATAGTTATATAGTCAGTATACCACAATATGGAAAAAAAGTCAAAAAAAACATTGGGTTTTAACCCAATGTTTTTGTATCCAGTATTACAACCTGATGATTTTCAAGCTTTGGTAGCGTATAAGAAACCGTATCACCATTTTGCACAAATGAAATTTTTTCTTTTTGCGGTACGGTGTACACCGCTTGAATCTTCTTATCTCCCACTTTAACGCTTACATCCACATTGTAAACAGGCAGAATTTCTTCTACAATTTCAATGCCGTCACCGCGCTTAATGGGCGATGCATACAAAAGATGATTTCTGAAAAATGTACCGCAATCTACTAAAGTGGTAATGCCTTTGGATGGAAGATTGGTCTGCACGCGCTTATTATCGCCAAGCAGACGATTTAAGGCGAAATGCACAATTTCCTTTGCAATCAGTGCGCCATGCACCGCATATTCTTCAAAGATGTTCCACGGAATAACAATACCGTCTTTTCCCTCTACAACGCCTGCACCGTAGCTTTCGCCTGAAGACGGCGAATGACGGTGTGAACAGAAATGTTCACAGGTTCTGTTAAAGAACGGCTTGATATGCCCTGCAAGTTCTTCACCACCGGCAAGCTCAATTTTCTGTGATTGACTGTAAATGACATAGTCGGTTTTATATAAGGTTTTCAAATCTTCTTTTACACGCAGGTAGTCGGGGTTGTATTCCGATTCACATATATATTTCGCACCAAAATCAAGTGCATATGCCGTTTTTTCTTTGTTCACGCCCGAGATACCCGTCGCAAGCACTTTACCGCCGTTGGCTGTAAATTCTTTTAATTTTGCAGCAAGTTTTTCGTCCAGCAAAATGGTGTCAGGTAAAATAACCACCTTGTATTTGGAGAGGTCCGTGTCGGTATCTGCTACATCAAAAAGGTATTGCCCTTCCAGCAAAATACGTCCTGCACCGGAATTTCCGTTGAAATTTCTGCCGATTTTATCAAAATCGGGATGATCATAGTATTCCATAACCGCTTCCTGGGATAAAAGAGCAATTTCAGAACAGAATTCCCCTTCCTGAAGCCAGGGCTCAATTGCTTCCACTTCGGCATAAGCTTCACCTATAGTTTTATATGTTGCTTCGTCCATTTCGCCCGAGGGATGCAACTGATCGCCCACCGAAACACAGGCACCGTTTGCAATAGAAAGTGCCGCTTCAAACCGAAGTGCATTCGGATGTTTAAAACCACCAAACTCACCCCAGGATTTATGGAATTTGCCTGTCATTCCCAGATAATCCATACCGAGAATTCTTGCATAAGCGGCAGACAACGGAAAATGGTCATACCCCCAACCGCCGGTAGGCAAGCTTTCCAGTTCCAGATGTGTATTCATTTCTGCAATGTACCGCTTACCTGCTGTAATGTGTCCTGCATTATGGAACACGGGATGCCCCGGTTTTACTGCATCTATCGTTTCACGCACACGACGGGTGTAATTTGCGTATACTTCTTCAGCAAGCGCCTGTGCTTTTTCTTCATCCTCTACTGCCCAACCCCGTTCCTGCATAGTTTGCAGACAGCTTTTGCAGTAGCATTTATGTACGCCCACAATATCTAAGAAAATACCGTCTCCGTCATAACGCTGAAGCACTTCAGTAATCTGGTCAAGCAACGTATCTAAATAAGGCGTATTCATACATAGTCTGTGATAGTGCGGGAAAGAAAAGTCCGGCTCGGTATCCGGAATTCCCAATGCAATTTCATCCTTATGAGAAACTGCATACTTTTCATCCAGCCCTGCAGACAAATAGATAGGTGTTTTTACACCGATTTCCTTTGCCGCTTCAATCTCGGCGCCCAACAAATCAAATTTTAAATGCGGATGGGTTTGATTGGCGTTGGACGGATGGTATGCCCAGCCGTGATGACACTTAGAAAAAATCGTAATGGAATCCACATGTCCTGTTTTAAGCATTTTTTGAAAATTTTCTTTAGAAAATTTCACACCAATATTTTCTATATGTTCCGAGGTGTGAAAATCCAGATGTACTTGTCTTTTGCGCATAATAAACATCTCCCATTTTTCATGTTACTGTTATTGTAACACAAAGAAACGCTTTCCGCAATGTTTAAAAACGCGTTTTCTTGTTCAAAATTGCCTTTTTTAAAGAATAATACAAATCAGTCCGCCACTTCCCTCATTGATAATGCGCTGTAAGGTTTCCTGCAGCTTCATCTGCGCATCATCCGGCATGTGCGAAAGTTTATTGTGCAAGCCTTCGTTTACAAGCTCATGCAAGGTTTTACCAAAAATATTGGATTGCCAGATTTTGGTCGGCTCATTGTCAAACTCCTGCAACAGATAATGCACAAGCTCCTCCGATTGCTTTTCCGTACCTACAATCGGACTCACTTCGGTTTCTACCACAGCTTGCACCATGTGAATGGAGGGTGCACTGGCGCGGAGACGCACACCAAACCTTCCGCCCTGCTTGATAATTTCAGGCTCTTCCAAATGCAGTTCCTCAATGGATGGTGTTACGATACCATACCCTTTTTGTTTGACTTCCTGCAACGCATTTGCCACTTTATCATATTCTTTCTTCATATCTGCTAAAGACCGCATCAAAGAAATCAGATCGGCCTGCCCGTCAATTGCAAAACCGGAGGACTCCCCAAGTATTTTATAAAACAGTGCTTCAGGAACAGAAACCGAAATATCTGCCGCACCGCATCCTAAATCCATAGAACGAACATAGGTCCGATCAACCCATTCATTTTGCAAAAGTACATCGGTCATCTGTTTGATTTCCCGTACTTTTTTCACGCCATCTAATGAATGTTTTACCGCGTCCATTAAGGATGTGCATAACCAATGGGCGTCCTCTAAACCGTCCACCCAGGCAGGAAAACGAATTTTGATTTCGCTGACCGGGAATTCTGTCAGTACGGTTTCCATGATTTTTTGGATATCCTGCTCGCTTAACGTACTGCAATTCACCGGCATGACCGACACTGCGTATTTATCAGACAGTTCTTCAGCTAACGCTTGTGTTTTAGCAGAATACGGGTCCGTGCTGTTTAAGAGCATAATAAACGGCTTTTTTATAGCTTTAAGTTCCCGTACAACCCGCTCTTCTGCTTCAATATAATCCTCACGCGGAATCTCGGTAATTGAACCGTCTGTTGTTACTACCAACCCTATAGTAGAATGTTCTTCAATAACTTTTCTTGTTCCAAGCTCTGCCGCTTGTACAAACGGAACAGGCTCATCCGCCCAGGGCGTACTTACCATACGCTGTACACCATCTTCCATATGTCCGGTTGCACCGTTTACCACATAACCCACACAGTCAATCAACCTTACTTTACAATTCAAACCATCATTCAAAGAAATGCCTACCGCCTCGTTTGGAATAAATTTAGGTTCTGTGGTCATGATGGTTTTACCGCCTGCACTCTGGGGCAGTTCGTCCGTTGCTCTTTGTTTTTTGTATGCATCATCCATATTGGGAAGCACCAAAGTATTCATGAACCGCTTGATAAATGTGGACTTGCCTGTTCGCACCGGCCCTACCACACCAATATAGATGTCTCCACCGGTACGCATTGCAATATCCTGGTAAATATTCTCCATACCTTCTCCTCCATACTTGTTTTTGTACATACTATGTGGAGAGGCAAAAAAATAGAACAAAAAAGGTTGCAAGCTTTAAGCTTACAACCTTTTGCATTCAAACAATCAGTCCTGTGCAACAACATTCTTGTCCTTGCGGAGCTTCTTGAACATAATCCAGAAGTTGCCCGAAAGGAATACAGAAGAATAGAAACCAGCAACAACGCCTACAATAATCGGCAATGTGAAAGTTCTGATGGAGTCAACGCCCAAAATCCAAAGTACAGCCAAAACGATAAGGGTTGTAACAGTAGTATTGATGGAACGACCCATAGTATCCTTTACAGAATCTTTGACAACTGTTTCAAATGCCATTTTCGGCTTCAATCTTGTGGTTTCACGAACACGGTCGAACAAAACAATAGTTGCGTTAATGGAATAACCCAAGATAGTCAGGATTGCCGCAATCATGCTGGTGTCAACCGGAATCTGGAGAATTGCATACGCGGAAATCATAATCAAAACGTCATGAATCAAGGCACAAACTGCAGCAAGACCCGATAACAGTTCGAAACGAATCCAGATGTAAATGAGCATCAGTACAACCGCAATCAATGCACCAACCAAAGCATTTTTCTTCAATTCACTACCAACAGTTTCGCTGATGGTGTTCTCGGAAATTGCTTTTTCGTCCGCACCGAAATCCTTAACCAAAACGTCACGGATTGCAGTGATTTCCGCATCGGAAATTTCAGCAAGCTTAATGGATGCGTTTGTGCCGTCAACGGTCTGTACTTTCGCATTTTTTGCTGTTACAGCATCCACTGCTTTCTGCATTGCATTGGCATCGAATTTTTCGCCCAATTCAACATAAATTTCTGTACCGCCGGCAAATTCAACGTCTAAGTTGAAGCCACCGTTTACAAAAGCCATAACTACACCGATTAAAATAATTACGGCCGAAATGGAATAATAGATAAATCTGTTTTTAACGATATTCAACATTTTATTCAGCCTCCTTATTTTTCTTACCGCCATACAAAACCTTGTTTGTACCGCAGATACCAACCAACTGGTTCAAAATGAATTTTGTGATTACAATTGCTGTGAACATGCTGACAATAATACCTAAGCCCAATGTTGTCGCAAAGCCTTTAATGGTACCTGTACCGAAGAAGTACAGTACAGCCGCTGCAATAAGGGTTGTGATATTCGAGTCGATAATTGCAGTAAAAGCTCTCTTAAAGCCTGCACCTACAGCCGCACGAATAGTTTTTCCAAGCTTAATTTCTTCTTTGATTCTTTCGAAGATGACAACGTTTGCGTCAACCGCCATACCTACGGACAGGATAATACCTGCAAAACCCGGAAGTGTGAGGTTTAAATGCAAGTGACCCATAACAAATGCTAAGATTGCAACATACGCACAAAGGGCAATGCTTGCTGCTAAGCCGGGAATGCGATACATGATAATCATGAAAATCAACACGATTAAAATACCGATTGCAGCTGCTTTCATGGAAGATTCCAAAGCATTTGCACCCAAAGTAGGTCCAACAGTACGTGTTTCAATCAGATTCAGGTTAAAGGGCAACTGACCTGCAGAAATAAGACTTGCTAAGTTTTCAGCAGCTTCAGCAGTAAAATCGCCTGTGATGATACAAGTATCATCGGTAATTGCGGTTTCAACAAACGGAGCGGAAATGACTTCATCGTCCAGTTTGATTGCGATGTAGTTTTTGCCGTCGGTTCTTGCAGCCGCTGCTGCAGTTGCTTCAGAAAATGCTTTTACGCCTTCTTGTGTAAGCTTTAATTCAATGTAGTTACCGGTCGCGCCCATTTCGTTGTACTGACCGTACATCTTCTTTGCAGACTTAACTTCTTTACCGGTCATAACAACCTTTTCATCTGCATCGCAGAACGTGAGCTGTGCAGTCTGACCCAAAAGCGCTTTCGCTTCATCCGGGTTTGCTACATCAGGGATTTCGATATATACACGCTTGTCCCCTTGCTTAGACACGTTTGCTTCTGTGTAGTTTAATCTGTCCAGACGGTTTCTCATAACTTTTACAACTGTGTTCATTTCTTCTGCAGTTGCGCTTTCTGCATCCGCTTCAAATGTGAGCGATGCACCGCCTGTTAAGTCCAAACCTCTTTTTACGCCGTGCTCTTTGTTGAAAGCACCGTAATTGTCATAGCCCATCAGTGTAAAGTCTACGAATGCAACAGCTAAAAGTGCGGCAATCAAGAGCAATACAACCAACAGTTTTGCTATACTCTTACCCATAGTTTTGTTTCCTCCTTATTTTTTCACATAGTAATATTATAATACAGAACTCAATTAAAGTCAATCTTTTTTTCCAATAATTATAAAAAAGAAAAACGAAGTTCGCCCACTCCGTTTTCCCGTTCTCAAAAGTCGATGTATGCCTCTCCCACCGTTTCACAGGTTGCCTTTGCATCGGTAAGCTCGGTGATTTGTGCGACCAGCTTGTCCGTTTCTTCAATTTTCTGATAAACAGATACAAAAACCGAATCGGCATAAGAAATTTCTTTCAGCTTTATTTCATTTTTTTCAATAAACTTCTGTACTTTTCCGAGCAGATTATAGTCACAGGTAATTTTGATTTCATTACAAAGACAGCGCTTGACTACACCTGCCTGTTCAATTCCAAGCTTTGCGGTTTGCGAATAAGCCCGCACCAATCCGCCTGTACCAAGCAGAATACCACCAAAGTATCGGGTTACCACCACCAATGTATTCTGCAATTCCATTTTTTCAAGTATATTCAGAACCGGAACCCCTGCCGTACCCTGCGGTTCACCGTCATCCGAATAACGCTTAACCTGTCCGTCAAGCAATGTATAGGCATAAACATTATGCCTTGCATCCCAGTATTTAGAACGCAATGCATCAATGTATTGCATTGCCTCTTCCTGCGTCTGTACCGGAAGAACGGTGGCAATAAACCGGGAGCGCTTTTCAGTAAGCTCTCCCGTTGCCTGCTTTTCAACTGTATAATAGGAATCCGCCATTTTTTCCTCCGCGAAACAATTTAAATTTTAAATAAGGTCTTAAGTATTCTGCTCCAGAATTTCGAAGGTTTAACCACAACGATTTTCACAAAAATCCCTCCTCAATGAAACATAACCTGACAACCTATGTAGAGCAATAAAGCGCAAAGAAACATGGTAAGCCACTTCAGGGGCAAAATCAAATACACCAGCACCCCTGCCGCAAGCCCTACAATTAAATAACTCCACCACCTGCACCTTCTGAACATACTGATCCATCCTTTTTTACGTTTCTTCATTATCAGTATATAGCAAAAGTGCGTTTTTTGTTACCGGCTACAATTCATTGACAAAAAGTAAGCACTTACCGCTGTGCACAACAATACGAGTGACATCCTCCGTCATTTCGTTGCTGATTCCGAAACTGCTCCCTACCTTGAAAAGTGCTTTTTCTGTGGGATATTTCGCGCCTGCGATTGAGATAACCGCATCTGACAAGGGTAGCAAACTAAAAGTTTTACCCTTTCCCGAAATCTCTGTTTTGCTTTCACAAGCATAAACAGAGACGGACGGCTCGCAGATGCGTGCCTGATTAAACATAGACAACACATAAAGGTTTGCCATCTGATGGTCACATCTGCCCCCTAAGGCACAGGTAACCGTAATTTCGGTTGCGCCCATTTCGGTTGCGGTCTGTAAAGCAAGCTCACAGTCGGTCCAGTCCTTTTCAGCAGGATATTTTAATATTTTTCCGTGATAATCCTTTGCAACAACAGAATCCATGTCTCCCAAAAGCAAATCGGGCAGTATACCTGCCGTTTTTGCCTTGTCATATCCGCCGTCCGCGCAAATAATATAATCCGCTTGACTTGCAAGCCTTTTTAAAAATTCCGCAGACTCCAACTCTCCGTTTAAAACAATTAAAACTTTCATTTGCTCAACATTTCGGCAATAACCTTTGCCGGATCATCACTTAAAAAGACAGCACTGCCTGCCACAATGACATTCGCACCCGCTTCATACACCTTGTCGATATTGGAAGTTTTAACACCACCGTCCACTTCAATATCTAAATCAGGATAGTGTTCCCGAAGGAATTTAACCTTTTCAAGACATTCTTCAATCATGCCTTGTCCGCCAAAGCCCGGTTCAACCGTCATAATCAGAGCCATATCCACCTTATCCATAAAGGGGAGCATATCTTCAACAGGCGTACCGGGTTTTACGGTCAGTCCGGCTTTTATACCTTTTGCATGAATCCTATCCAAAACTTTGTCGGGACATTTTGTGGATTCCAAATGAATCACAATAATATCTGCACCGGCATCTGCAAAGGCATCCACGTATTTTTCGGGATTTTCAATCATCAGATGCACATCAAAAACTGCCTTTGTATAGGGTCTGAGACTAGAAACCACCACAGGACCTAATGTAATATTCGGCACAAAGTGACCATCCATTACATCGATGTGCAGATATTCCGCACCGCCGTCAACCACCATTCGCGCCTGCTCGGCAAGCTTTGCAAAATCCGACGATAAAATCGAGGGGGCAATGATTTTCTTATTCATAATCCTTCTCCTTCAATATTTATAGATAGATGCCAGTTCTTCGTAAAAAGAAACATAACTTTCATAACGTTCTTTGGGAATCTTTCCCGAATCAACCGCCTGACGGACAGCACAATCCGGCTCATTGATATGTGCACAACCCATAAAACGGCAATCTGATGCCAAATCTCGCATTTCCTTGAAGCAGGTATAAAGTTCTTCTTTGGGAATTTCGCTGATATCCACCACACTAAATCCCGGTGTATCTGCAATAAACCCACCAAACGAAAGCGGAATGAGCCGTGCATGTGTTGTGGTATGTCTTCCGCGCTTAATTTTCCCGACCTCACCCGTTTCGAGCTGTAAATCAGGTTCAATGGCATTGATCAGACTAGATTTCCCGACGCCTGAGCATCCGGAAAACGCAGTAATTTTGCCTTTCATAATTTCTTTAAGCCGTTCCACACCGCACTTTTCTGTTCCGCTGGCATAAATCACTTTGTACCCTGCTTTTTCGTAAACCGAGCCAAATGCTTTTCCATCATTCAAATCCGTTTTATTGATACATAAAATGATGTCCAACCCTTTATGTTCCAAAAGCGTCAAAAGCTTATCTGTCTGTTTAAAATTTGGGTCAGGCTCAGCGGCAGCAATTACCGTAATCATCTGGTCAATGTTTGCAACCGCGGGTCGGATTAACGCATTTTTCCGTTCCAAAACCCTTGTAATGGCAAAAGAGTCTGCCTCTTTTTCCAGACAAACTCTATCACCGATAACAGGCTTTACGCCTTCTTTTTTAATTCTGCCACGGGCAATGGCTTCAACTATCAAATTATCCTGAAGCATAATCCGATACAATCCGCCGACGCCCTGAATAATAATACCTTCCATTAAATCCACGAATCATCCACCGTACCACTCTGTGAAGGTGCGGGTGCCGGAGCAGGTGTAGGTTCGGGAGTCGGGGTCGGTTCAGGTGTCGGAGTGGGTGCAGGAGTCGGCTCGGGAGTCGGAGTCGGATTAGATGTTGAAGGTACCTGTTCGGTACCGGGATTAGCCGGTTCATCTGTATTGCCATTCTGCTCTGTTCCGGCTTCACCATTTTCCTGCTCTTCTCCTTCTTCGCCCTCTTTTTCCTCTTCTTCCTCCGGCTTATCCTTACTGCTGTAGGTATAGGTTTCACCGGCAACACCGGCACTTACGGTCAGTGTGATAATGTCCTCGTCTGCAATCACCTCGGTGCCTGCCTCCGGATCAATAGAGATAACCTCATTTTCCGGAACGTCTTCACTTCTTACCAATTCGGTAATATACACAATGCCCAATTTATCCAGCTGTTTTTCAATAGAACGATAGTTTCTGCCAACAGCATTCGGAACGGTAATAGTCTTCGCGCCACGGCTTACCACTACATAAATCGGGTAAGAGGTTTTTACATTCATGCCCGCCTTTGTCTTCTGTGAAATAATTTCGCCGGCTTCGTATTCATCAGAAAAAGCTTCGTCATCTTTGATAATATTCAGGTTTGGATAAGCTTCCTTCGCTTTTTCAAAATCATAACCAACAAGATTCGGCACTTCAATGTCAGAACTTTGTTTGTCACTGCAAACACTCGGTGCAACACCTTGTACAAGGAACACCGCAAGAATCACAACCAACAACAATGCTGTGCCTATACCTGCCCAGGTTGCAATTTTATCTTCTTTTGTAGCCTTACCCTTTTTACGGGTTGTTTCTTTTTTCTTGTTATCCACTTTTTTCAACGCCTCCGCTGCTTCTTTTACCTCTTTAGGAGAGAAAATTTTGGTTTCACCCGAGGGTTCCTCCTCCACAGTCGGCACTGTGTAATTCTTTCCTTGTTTCAACATATTCAATTCAATAAACATTTCACTGACATTTGCATAACGCTCTGCCTGTTCCTTTTTCATGGCATGCAAAATGATATTTTCCAATGCTTCCGGCAAGTCCGGCACAAATTCTCTGGGAGAACGAACCTCCTCCTGAATATGCTTTAGTGCCACCGATACAGAAGACTCACCTTCGAAAGGTAATTTGCCGGTCACCATTTCATACAGCACGACACCCAACGAATAAATATCGGACTTTTCATCCGTGTAACCGCCACGCGCCTGCTCGGGAGAGCAATAATGCACCGTACCCATGGAGCTGTCGTCCACCTTCATGGTTACTGTTGAAACCGCTCTGGCAATACCAAAATCGGTAACCTTTAATGTTTCATCTTTTGTAACCAGAATGTTCTGAGGCTTTATATCTCTGTGCACAATACCTTTACGATGTGCGTGCTGTAAGCCGGATGCAATCTGACAGGCAAAGTGCACTGCCTTTTCCCAGCTTAAGCGACCGTGCTTATTCAGATACTCTTTAAGGGTAATGCCTTCTACATATTCCATCACAATATAGTGCATTTCTCCCTGCACACCTACATCGTAAACCGAAACAATGTTGTTATGCGAAAGTCCTGCTGCTGCCTGGGATTCAACATTGAATCTCTTTAAAAAATCTTCATCATTTTTAAATTCTTCACGCAAGATTTTTATTGCCACATTTCGGTTCAGAAGCGTACATCTGGCTTTGTAAACATCTGCCATACCACCTTTACCGATTAATTCCAGCAACTCGTATCTCTGTCCAAGAAGCTTTCCTACCATTCAAAACTCCACCTTTCCAAAATGGTTATATCAAAACTGAATCAAAACTGCTGTTATATTATCCGTACCGCCGTTTGAATTTGCGTTGTCCACAAGCCGTTCAACCGCTTCGTCCACATCCGCACTTTGGGATACGATTTCCAATATTTTTTCGTCAGAAACATGGTTACTTAAACCGTCACTGCAAAGGAAAACCTTCATGTTTTCCTTCAACTGAATCTCAGCCACATCTGCCTCTTCTTCCTTATTTGTGCCAATGGCTTTTGTAATTACATGACGGTTTGGAGAATGCAACGCTTCTTCTTTCGTAATTTGTCCGTCATCCAATAATTTTTGAATCAGTGTATGGTCTTTCGTAATTTGCAAAATACCCTCATCTGTAATCTGATAGCATCGGCTGTCTCCGATGTTTGCGACATAAACCGTATTCTGATTCCAGATACAAGCAACAAGCGTTGTACCCATACCGTTATATGTGCTTTCACTCAGCGACTGCTTGTACACCGCTCTGTTAACATCACGAATAATTTTTTTTATACTTTGTGCAGATGCTTTGAATGCGTCCTTCGAGAAGGCAGCTTCCAGAAGTTCTACCACCATACTGCTAGCCACTTCCCCTTTATTATGTCCGCCCATACCATCCGCAACCACCGCAAAGTTTGCACCCACGCAGTAATTGTCTTCGTTGTGCGTTCGGACCTGTCCGACATCTGTCCTGCCTGCAATATGCATTTCCACATCCCTCCCTTTTCAAGCATCCTGCTTTCTGCTGTTCTCACGTCGCAGCTGTCCGCAAGAGGCTTCTATATCGCTACCAAGCTCTCTTCTGACCGTGGTAGTCAATCCGTTTTGCTCTAATATATCCCGAAAAGCCTGTACTCTCTCCGGATTACTTTTTACATATGTTTTACCCTTGACCTGATTAACCGGAATCAGATTAATATGCGCCAGCATTCCTTTTGTAAGCTTTACCAGTTCAAAAGCCTGCTCCTTATTATCATTTACACCCTCTATTAAAGAGTATTCAAAGGTAACACGTCTGTTCGTTTTTTCTATGTAGTCCCGAATCGCCTGCATCAGTTCCTCAATGGGATACTTCCGGTTGACCGGCATCAGCGAAGAACGTAATTCGTTATTCGGTGCATGCAAAGAAACCGAAAGGGTAACCGGAATTCCTTCATCTGCAAGTCTGCGGATACCGTCAACCAGTCCGCAGGTCGAAAGTGAAATGTGTCTTGCACCAATATTTAAGCCGGCAAAGTGGTTTACATTGCGAATAAAAGTGGTCACCGCTTCGTAATTGTCCATCGGTTCTCCGATGCCCATAAGTACAATATTCGACACCTGCTCGCCACTATCCTTTTGTGCAAACAAAATTTGGTCTATGATTTCACCTGCTGTCAGATCTCTGACCTTACCGCCGATGGTGGATGCGCAAAACTTACATCCCATATTGCAGCCCACCTGCGTGGAGATGCAAATAGGATGTCCGTACTTATAATCCATCAGAACACTCTCAACGGTTTCCCCGTCCATCAGGCGGAACAGATATTTTATCGTTCCGTCTGACGAAACCTGCTTTGTGACTACCTCAAGGGTTGTGATTTCACACAATTCGTCAAGCTGTGCCCGTAAATCCTTTGAGAGATTTGTCATTTCATCAAAGGAAGTGACGCCTCTGTACAACCACTCGAAAACCTGTCTGCCACGGAACTTAGACAGACCCAGAGAACATAAATATTCAGTTAGCTGATCAAATGTTAAATCTTTTAATCTGACTTTTCCCATTACTACCTCTTTTTCATTTTGCAAATATAGAATCCATCATGTGTTTCTGTTGGAAAAAGCTGAACAGGTGCCTCCTCCATCTCAAATTCAGGATGTGCCTTTAGCGCCCTTTCCACCACACAGTCGTTTTCCGCTTTATGTACCGTGCAGGTACTGTAAACCAATCGCCCGCCCGGCTTGACATAGCGCATAGCCTGATTTAAAATATCAAACTGCAATGCACATAATGTATTGTAATCCTGCTTGCGCCATTTAATGTCCGGTTTTCCGGAGATAACCCCCAGCCCGGAGCAAGGAACATCTGCCAGTACAAAATCAAAGCTTTGTTCCCATTCGGCACGGTAAACCGTACCGTCATTCAAAACAGCAGAAACGATTTGTACACCCAGACGATTGGCAGTTTCTTCAATCAGTTTCAGTCTGTGCTCATGTATATCGCAGGCGATAATTTCACCCGTATTTCCCATCAATTCTGCCATATAACAGCTTTTTCCGCCGGGTGCTGCACATAAATCCAGTACCTTTGCGCCTTTTTTTGGTGCAAGTGCTTCTACCGCATACCGCGAGCCCATATCCTGAACAGTTAAAACGCCCTGCTGAAATAGTTTTTCATTTTGCGGTGATTCCGGTTCATCGGGCATCACAAAATCTGCGCCCGCCTTCAACTTATTTATACGGTACGCCGTTTTTTTCGGAATATTGGACTGTCTTGCAATTTGTTTCGCCTGTTCTAAGCCGTAATCACAAATCCAGATATCTAAAATGCTTTTCGGAAAGGAGGTTTCCATCCCCAAAGCTTCAATCTCTGTTTCGGGACAAGGCAGGTTGTCTTTTTGACGAATTACCGTCCGTATCAGTCCGTTAACAAATTTTGCCGCGCCGGCATTCACCAGCTTTTTAGTCAGTGCAACCGCTTCATTGCAAGCCGCAGATTCCGGAATTTTCTCCAAATACAGAATCTGATACAACGTAATGCGAAGAATCTGTACCGTTAAAGGATGTAATTTGGATACCTTGATATTCGAAAAAACATCCCGAATATAATCCAGACGTTTTTTATAGCGGACAGAGCCGTAAACCAACTCGGTTACAAGCCTCTTTTCCCGCGCATCCGGAACATCCGATAACGCATGCTTTAAAACCAGACCCACATAACTTTTTTCTTTATCAATCTGTGCTAAAATCAGCACTGCTTTTTCCCGTGCATTCATATTAATCTCTTCTGTTTCCTACAATCGAAAGTAAACGAAGCAAATTACCGATTGCAACAGCTGCTGCCGCCACATAGGTCATCGCCGCTGCTGAAAGAACCTTTCTTGCACCCTTCAGTTCTTCGTTTTCCAGTATTCCCTGTTCGTCTAAAACTTTAATGGCACGATGACTTGCATCAAACTCCACAGGTAAGGTAATCAGCTGAAACAGTACCACCGCCGAGAATAAAATGATTCCAAAATATGCAAGTCCCGGGAAAGATAAGATAAGTCCTAAAATAACCAGCGGAATTGCCAGGTGCGAACCGATATTGGTTATCGGTACAAAGGCATTCCGAAGCTTAATGGGTTTGTACCCGAGATGATGCTGTATCGCATGTCCCGTTTCATGTGCCGCAACACCGATTGCCGCTACAGAATTAGAGCCGTACACAGAATCAGACAGACGGATAACATTGGTGCGCGGATCAAAATGATCGGTTAAATTGCCTGCTACGCGCTCTACACTTACGTTATGAATCCCATATGCGCCAAGCAGTCTTTGCGCCACATCTGCACCCGTAATTCCACGCGCCGAGAAAACATTGCTGTATTTCTTAAATGTGCTGTTCACCTTCATTTGTGCCCACATTGCAAGCAAAATTGCCGGCAATACAAAAACAATGTAAGAGTAATCTATATACCACATAGTCATTTACCTTTCTTTAAAATCATATAGAGCTGCGAAGCACTTCTCCTTTTTCGAGCGAACGACCACGCAGGAAATCTACGCTGCTCATTGCTTTACCGCCCTCAGGCTGCAAGTGTAACACCTCAAGCACAGTACCATTACCTGCGGCAATCTTAATACTTGTTTTGCCCTCCAGTACAGTGCCCGGCTTTTTGCTTGTTACCTCATCGCATACCTTTGCAAAAAGGATTTTAAGCATTTTACCGTCTACCCGATATGCCTTTGCACCGGGAAACGGATTCAATCCGCGAATCAAATTCACTATATCTTTTGCATCTTTTTCAAAATCAATGCCACACATAGACTTCTGAATCATGGGTGAATAACAGGATAGGCTGTCATCCTGCTTTTCGGGCTTCAGTGCATCCTTTTGCAATAAATCCAACACTTCAGCAAGTGCTTCTCCGCCCAAAGTTGCCATTTTGTCAAACAAGATCCCCGTTGTATCTGTTTCATCGATAACATACTCTTTTTTCAAAAGCATATCACCTGTGTCCAGTCCTTCGTCCATCTGCATGATGGTTACACCTGTTTTTTCTTCTCCGTTGATTAGGCACCAGTGAATGGGTGCTGCCCCCCGGTATTTCGGGAGCAAGGAGGCGTGGATGTTTATGCATCCGTATTTGGGATAATGAATCACAAAAGGAGGCAAAATTTTTCCATATGCCGCAACCACCACCAAATCAGGTGCAAGCGATTGCAGTAATTCCGCAAAAGCATCGTCCTTTAATGTCTGCGGTTGATAAACCTCAAGACCAAGCTCCAGGGCTTTTTCTTTTACAGGCGGCGGAAGCAACTTATAGCCTCTTCCCTTTTGTTTATCCGGCTGGGTAACCACGCCCACAAGTGTAACATCTTCCCGCTCTGCCAACACACAAAGGGCAGGGACAGCAAAATCAGGCGTTCCCATATACAAAACTTTTATCTTATTCATGAATAATTTCCTCTGTCATTTTATCTACATACAACGTACCGTCCAGATGGTCGTTTTCGTGGCAGATGGCTCTTGCCGCAAGCTTTTTCACAACCATCTCAAACGGTTCACCGTTACGGTTATATGCTTTGAATTTTACAATGGCAGGTCTTTCCACCACACCACTTTTTCCGGGCACACTCAAACAGCCTTCTTCTCCTGTTTGCTTGCCCAGTGTTTCCAAAATCTCAGGATTGATACATTCAACCAGACCTGTATCCTCTGTTTCTATGATAAATACGCGACGCAAAATGCCGACCTGCGGTGCCGCAAGTCCTACACCGTCAGCCGCCTGCATGGTTTCATACATATCGTCTAAAAGCAAATGAAGCTTTGCATCAAACACTTCCACGGGACGACATTTTTTTCGCAATACATCATCTCCGATTTTAACTACATTACGGATTGCCATATTTTCACTCCTATAACATATTGTTAGTATTGATATCCAA
Organism: Clostridia bacterium; assembly: GCA_017410375.1. Taxonomy (NCBI): domain Bacteria; kingdom Bacillati; phylum Bacillota; class Clostridia; species Clostridia bacterium. Next base: position 57,714 of record JAFQQW010000040.1, read on the forward strand.
CGAAACACTACACCCGGATTTCGGGTTGGTACGCACAAGCTCGCGCAATATTTCACGGATATCGTCTGTCATTTTACATTTTATGATTGCATGCCAGCGATACCGATTTTCGATTTTTGCCACCGGTGACGGTGTCGGACCTAAAATGGTACTTGCAATTTCATTTTGCGCAAAACGGTCGTAAACATGCTCTGTGATACTTTGAATTTCATCCTTAACCGCTTTTGCATCCTCGCCGCTCACCACATAGTGAACCACATCGCAAAAAGGCGGATACCAAAGTTTTTTTCGTATTAAAATTTCCTGTTTGTAAAAGGATTTAAAATCCTGCTCTCTGGCGCACTCGATAACCCAATGCTCCGGCGAATAGGTCTGAATAATTGCCCTTCCCTGCGTATCGCCTCTGCCTGCTCTTCCGCAAACCTGCGTAATCAGCTGGAATGTTTTCTCGGTAGCTTTATAGTCATCCACATACAGCATCATATCTGCCGCCAGCACGCCCACCAGAGAAACGGACGGAAAATCCAGTCCTTTTGTAATCATCTGTGTCCCCACAAGCACGTCGGTTTTTTCTTCTTCAAATTGCTTTAAAAGTTTTTCGTGTGAAAACTTGTTTTTTGTGGTGTCCGCATCCATCCGAAGCACAGAGATATCCGGAAAAAGTTTTTTCAACTCCTCCTCTACCCGCTGTGTACCAATTCCAAAATGCTTAATACTGTTGCTTCCGCATTTGGGACAAAAGGATATTTTCGGGATGGTATATCCACAATAGTGACAAGTCAGACTTTCATCAAATTTATGATAGGTCAGTGCAATATCGCACTCCGGACAGGTTGCGGCATATCCGCATTTTCTGCAGGACACAAAGGTGGAAAAGCCTCTGCGGTTCATAAACAGAATGGTTTGCTCGCCTTTTTTTATATTTTCAGCAATAGCATCCTGCAAATCAAAGCTGATAAAGGATTTGTTGCCTTTCATCAGTTCAAACCGCATATCCACAATTTCCGCTTCGGGCAACGCAACGCTGTTGTAACGGTTTTTGATTTGTAATAAATCATATTCACCGGTTACCGCTTTATATGCACTGTCCATGCTCGGTGTTGCGGACGCAAGCATCAAAACAGCATTATGCTGACTGCATCTGAATTTTGCCACCTCACGGGCATCATATTTGGGATTCATTTCGGATTTATAAGAGTTTTCATGCTCCTCGTCCGCTACGATAATACCTAAATTTTCAAAAGGTGCAAAAACTGCTGATCGGGCACCTACAACCAAATCCACCTTCCCTTTCCGGATGCTTTCCCAGGCATCATACCGCTCCCCGAACGAGAGACGGCTGTGCAAAATCGCAACACGACTGCCAAAGCGTTCGGTAAACCGCTCACTCATCTGTGGCGTAAGCGAAATTTCGGGAACCAGAACAATGGCTTGCCTGCCCTCTTTTAGAACCTGCTCCACACATTGCAGATACACTTCTGTTTTTCCGCTTCCGGTGATTCCACGAAGTAGGATTGTGCGGTGCTTCCGATTTTGGATCAGCTCAGTTGTGTAATCCAAAGCTTTTTTCTGCTCTGCATTTAAAACTTTTGCTTCTGTAACCTTTTCAGCCTTTGCCAGAGGATTGCGTTCCAATTCAATATCCACATGTTTCAAGACGCCTTTCTTAATCAGGCTGTCCACTGTACCTCTGGTAGTATCTGCAAAAGCATACAAATCCATAACAGAAATACACGGCATCTGCATGGCAATTTCCAGAACTCTCGCCTGGGCAGGCGCACTTTTTTGCAAACTCTGCAACAACAGCTCCGCCGATTCAAAATCCATATCAAGGGTTACACCCTTTAAGGTTTTCGCACCTGCACCTTTGTACCCTTTGCCCGGAGGCAAAAGCAAGCGCAATGCATCATAATAGGTACAAATATATGTCTTTCGAATCCAATGCAAAATTTCAAGCTGTTTTTCGGTCAGCAAGCCCGACACAACCTGCGCAACACTTTTCCATCTATCAGAATCTTCTGTCTCTTCAATGGAGAGCACCACACCGTCAGTCAACTTATCGCCTTTCCCGAAAGGAACCTGCACCCAATCACCCGGCTTGACTTCGGTATCAAAACGGTAATAGAACCCTTTGTCAACCATATGGGACGGATTGTTAATTATAACATTGGCAACCCTGATTTTTGCCATTCTTATTCTTTGTCTCCTTCGTAACCTTCCAGGTCATCCAGAGAAAAGATTTCTACTTTATCTTCATTGATTTCGTTGATTGCAACCGATACAGCTTTATCACTTGCACATTCCGCAAGCTGTTCTGCACCGTCGGTCAGCTGTCTTGCACGTTTTGCAACAGCAATAACCAAAGAATATGCACTGTCGGTTTTCTTGAGCAAATCACTCATAGGCGGTTTTAACATCATAATAATTACTTCCTTTCTTTTTTACAGCAGTTCAGCTGTACATCTTTCGGTTTTTGATTTTTCTGCACGAATAATGGCACGGATATCTGCCACAGCCTGCTCTATTTGGTTATTTTCCACCAGATACTGATATTCTCCGGCAAAAGAAAGTTCACGGGTTACCTGTGCCATACGGTTGTCAATAACATCGTCCGTCTCGGTTCCGCGACCCACAATACGGTTTCTGAGTTCTTCTAAAGAAGGCGGTAAAATGAAAATATATACCCCTTCCGGATGCGCTTCTTTAATATGCATTGCACCCTGCACTTCAATTTCCAGAATCACATTTTTACCTTGGTTAATCTGATCCTCAACAAAAGCTTTGGGGGTGCCGTAATAGTTATCGCAATACTTTGCCCATTCCATCAGCGCATCCTGCCGAATCATGGTTTCAAACTTTTCTTTGTCATAAAAGAAATAATTCACACCGTCCTCTTCGCCGGTACGGGGTGCTCGGGTGGTTGCAGAAACAGACATTACGGTACTGTCATCTAACAGCTCCCTGCAAACCGTGCCCTTGCCCACACCGGAAGGTCCGGAAATGACCAGAAGCAATCCTTTATCGTTTTTTATCATGTCTATCACTCCTTATCCTCTAAACGTGCGGCTATGGTTTCGGGCATAAGTGCCGATAAAATTATGTAACCGTTCTCCATAACGAGAAGGGATTTTGTACGTCTGCCAAAGGTAGCATCCACAATTCTGCCCCGCTCGCGGTTATCCTGAATCAAGCGCTTAATGGGCGCAGACTCCGGGCTTATAATACTAATCAGCTTATCTGTGGCAACTAAATTGCCGTAACCAATATTTAACATACGCATTGCAACTCACCCTATTCTAAATTCTGAATTTGTTCACGGATTTTTTCAATGATGTTTTTCACTTCAATAACGATTTCCGCAATTTTAAGCTCATTTGCCTTTGAGCCGATGGTGTTTGTTTCTCTGTTCATTTCCTGAATAATGAAATCCAGCTTTTTACCGATTGCACCGCCCTCTTTAAACATACGGCGAACCGCCTCTACATGACTTTTTAAACGAACAATTTCTTCATCCACGCATGTTTTATCTGTGTAAATGGCAATTTCGGTTAAAATTCTGCTTTCATCAATTTCCACCATGGTCGAAACCACATCGCGCACCTTGTTATAAAGACGTTCTCTGTAGGCTTTAACCGTTTCGGGGGAAATCTTTTCGATTTCACCCACATACTGCAAAATTTCATCGGTTTTGCCTAAAATATCTTCTTTCAGGCGTTCACCTTCCAAGCCGCGCAATTCGTTGTACTGGGTAAATGCTTCCCGAAGCACCGGTAAAATTTCCTGCCAAAGTTCTTCGTCATCCTGCTCTGCGTGCTCAATACGCATTACATCGGTATTCATAAAACGGGTAAGAGAAATTTCTTCCTCCAAACCGGTAACCTCAGCGATTTCATGAAAAGCCTTCATGTACTGTGCAGCAAGCTCACGATCCACAACAATGGTCTTATTGCTTTCTTCTCCGGTTTTAATGTTAATAGAAATATCCATTTTACCGCGTGTTGTGTACTCACTGACAATACCGCGGATTCTCTCTTCCATAAAACTCAAATACTTGGGCATTCTGTAATTTAAATCCAAGTAACGGTGATTCACCGATTTTATTTCCACCTCAATCTCTTTGGTGGGCAAAATTGCAGTCGCTTTTCCGTATCCTGTCATACTGCGCAACATAGTAAAACGCCTCCGTTTTGTTCAAATAATCTTTTATCATTTTATTATAACATGCTAAATCAAAAAAATCAAGCAAAAAGCGAGTTTTTGCTTGATTTTTCATAATTTTCAGCTTTACCACGCAGTTTCGGGTTTTTCTTCCTGTAACACAACTTTTACGGTGATTTTGTTTTCGTTGCGAACAATTTCCATCACCATGATATCGCCTTCTTTGTGCTTTTTCTTAAGGTCATTAATATCATCAATATTCTGAACAACCTTACCGTCACACTTGATGATAATATCACCGGGCTTAATACCTGCATTGGCTGCACCGGTTCCGGGATAAACCTCCTGAACATAAAAGCCCATAGGAAGCTCATAATAAGATGCCATTTTCGCAGTAATATTTGTACCCGCAATACCAATAGTCAGCTTGCCTTTTACATAACCGTAATCAATCAGATCCTGTACAACCTCAAGAACCGTGTTGCTGGGAATTGCAAAGCCCAGACCTTCCACACCGCTTGCCGCCATTTTTGCGGAGTTGATGCCGATAACCTCACCGTAGGCATTAATCAATGCACCACCAGAGTTGCCTGAGTTAATTGCTGCATCGGTTTGCAAAAGCGTCATTGCTTTATTGTCAATCTGTACGGTTCTGTTTACGGCACTGATAATACCCTGCGTAACCGTTCCCATCAGTTCGGTCCCCAGAGGATTGCCGATGGCAATTGCCTTGTCACCTACTGTTACAGCTGAAGAGTCGCCAAAGGTTACATGTGTAAGCCCTTTGGCCTCGACCTTGATAACCGCAAGGTCTGAATCCTCGTCCACACCGATAATCTTTGCATCGTACGTTTCGCCGGAGCTTGTAACCACTTTCACCTTAGTAGCACCTTCTACCACATGGTAATTGGTAATAATATATCCATCTTCGGTCATGACAACCCCCGAGCCGGTGCCCATAGTTACTTCGGAAGAGCCATACATACCGTAATAACCGCCACGACCCATGTTTTCAATGCCCACAACCGCAGGACCGACCGCCGCCGCAATTTCCTGTGTGGATTTTTCTCCGGTTTCTGTCAATTTATTCGCCGCAGTTTTCTGTGCACCGTCATTTGCTTTGTTATGCAAAATTTTCACGGTATTTCTTCCCGGCTCTGCACCGCTGTCTGCATTGTTCTCAAGCATTCCCGGCAAAGCAGTTCCCAAGGTGGCACCTGCAAAAAGAGATACACAAAGCATAACAGCCAGGACTACTTTTCCGATTCTGCTTTTCTTCTTAGGTATGACAGTTTCCGGCTCATATTCTGTCGCAGCCGAAAACTCAAAATCCTGATCGCCACCGCTATCCGGCTGTCCCGGCATATAATACCAATTGTCCGGACTTTCGGGTTGCGCACTTTCGTCACGAAACGGCTCATCAGACACTTCTTCTGTATCCTCGCTCTTTTTTGAACACCAGGAAACACCTGTTGCTTCCTGATTATCGTTCAGCTGATCAAAATCAAAGCGTTCGTTGTTATTTTGATTTTCATTATCAAAAGGATTGTTCTCTTTGTTCATCATACTTTCCATACTCCTTTCATCTGTCTGTCTATAGTATACACCGTATTTATGTTTTTTTTGTGAAAAAAATGTAAATTCACAGTGAAATTATTTTGTGGAAAATTTGTAGCCTACGCCACGAATAGTTGAAAGCTCCCATCCTTTTTCATGACCTTTTAGCTTTTCACGCAGACGTTTTATATGTACATCTACTGTTCGCATATCTGAATAGCATTCAAATCCCCAGATACGGTCCATAAGCTGTTCTCTTGTAAACACGAGATTCGGATTGGATGCCAGTAAATACAATAAACTCAGTTCTTTGGGCGGTATTTTGATGTTTTGTCCATCCAAAGTCAGTTCGTAATGATTTAAATCCACACGAATTCCCGGATATACAATCTCCTTATCTGCTCTATGAAAATCTGATTTATTGTACCGTCTTGAAATTGCACGGATTCTTGCCAAAATTTCATCTGCATCCACCGGAATGGAAATGTAATCATCTGCCCCGATTTCCAAGGCTGTTATTTTCTCCAGCGTTTCAGGCTCTTCTTTTAAGACAAGCACCGGAATGTCACTGCACTTACGCAGTTCGGACAAAAAATCATTAACCTCTCCCTGCCCATCTGCGTGAACCAGTACAAATCCCGGAGTTTCTTCCCGAAAGCGTTTGATTCCACGGACAAAATCCGGTTCCTGTAAAACTGAAAACCCTTTAGCTTCTAATTTACGGCGCAACAGCTCCACATAGCCCCATTGCGCATCTACAATCAAAATTTTTTCTTGCTTCATGTGAAAATCTCCCTGTTTTTGAAAAATTTTTCAACTATTTTTATTATATCACCTTTTTCCCTCTTGCACAATAGTTTTTTTTCGTGTATAATAGAGAGAAGAAAGTGAGGCAAATCAATTATGAAACTTGGTATAGTAGGACTTCCCAACGTGGGAAAAAGTACATTGTTTAACGCAATCACACAGGCAGGTGCACAATCGGCAAACTATCCGTTCTGCACAATTGAGCCGAATGTCGGCATTGTATCTGTGCCTGACAAACGCCTGGATGTATTGGCAGATATGTACAAAACAGAAAAAATCACCCCTGCAACCATCGAATTTGTGGACATTGCAGGTCTTGTTAAAGGTGCAAGTCGCGGTGAAGGCTTAGGCAACAAATTCTTATCGCACATTCGCGAGGTGGATGCCATCATTCATGTGGTTCGTTGCTTTGAAGACTCGAACATTATCCATGTAGAAGGCTCTGTTTCTCCGCTCCGTGATATTGAAACCATTAATTTAGAGCTTATTTTTGCAGACCTTGAAATGATTGACAAACGCTATGAGCGTGTTGCAAAGGTTGCAAAAAATGATAAAAAAATGGTCCCCGAAGCAAATCTTTTACAAAGATTAAAAGAAACTTTAGAAGCCGGAAAACCCGCTCGTATACTTGACTTCAGCGACGAAGAAAAGGATATCTTAAAAGAAATCGCTTTGTTGACATTAAAACCGGTAATTTATGCTGCAAATGTATCGGAAGATGATTTCGCAAACGGCATTGAGAACAACGAAATGGTAAAAACCGTTGAGGAGTTTGCCGCATCCGAAAATGCACAGGTACTCCCCATTTCAGCAAAAATCGAAGAGGATATTTCTCAGCTGGATGCAGACGAAAAACAGCTTTTCTTAGAAGAAATGAACTTAAGCCAGTCCGGTCTGGACAGACTGATTCAGAAAAGCTATGCACTCCTTGGTTTAATCAGCTACTTAACCGCAGGTCAGCCGGAAGTGCGTGCATGGACCATCACAAATGGTACCAAAGCACCGCAGGCAGCCGGAAAAATTCATACTGATTTTGAAAAAGGCTTTATCCGTGCTGAGGTTATTTCGTATGATGACCTGATTGAAAACGGTACAATGACCGCCGCAAAAGAAAAAGGTCTTGTGCGTTCCGAAGGTAAAGAATATGTTGTAAAAGACGGAGACATTATTCTTTTCAGATTTAACGTTTAATCCTGACATGAACATTTCACCCCATACATAAACTGTATGGGGTGATCTTTTTGTATAAAAAACTATGTTTTTCAACTGTTTTAGGTTTTCTTTTTGTTTCTGTCACAGGAACATTACTGCATTTTGCATACGACTACAGCACGCAAAAAGAATTACTGCAATTTTTCGTTCCGGTAAACGAAAGCGTGTTTGAACATTTAAAGCTTTTGTTTTTTCCGCAAATGTTATACAGTGTTTTTGAATACTTCATCATCGGAAAAAGGTATAAAAACTATATTTTTATCAAAGCGGTCACAATTATAGCCGGAATTGCAGTTATTATTGCTGTACACAGCTTTTATACGCACTTTACCACAAGCAGTATTTTTATTGTTGATATCGTTCTTTTCTATGTCAGCGTTATTTTCTCGTATGTTCTTTCCTATAAGCTTTTAAAGAACAAAACGCTTTGGCGATACGATTTAAACGCCTACGGAATATTTTTTTATGCCTTTATCATGCTCATATTCTTCTTATGTACAGTTTTTCCGCCTGAATTGCCATTGTTTTCACAGCCTTGTTAAACGGTACAGTGTTCGGGAAACAAATCCAAGCCTTTTAATTTCTTTGCAGGTAAATATTCCCCTTATAGTTATCCAAATAAAAATCCACCGGCATAACCGGTGGTATTTCATTTCAGGGCTACGCCCTACCCGATACCGGCTGCGCACAAGTGCGCTTTTACTCATCTGCCAGCCATGCAACGGCTACCTGCTACCCATAAATGGGTTATTTTAAGCAAGGCTTCCCCTTGAGGGGAAGCTGTCGAGCAAAGCGAGACTGATGAGGTGTAGCCGCTTGCGGCGTTTTTTTTTTGACGGATTTCTGCGAAATCCTACACCTCATCCGGCTTTTGCTCCGCAAAACCCACCTTCCCCTCAAGGGGAAGGCTTCACAACGATTTGGTTTGTATCATTCTACAATGTTGCTTAACAATTTACGTTTGTTA
>JAFQQW010000041.1 GCA_017410375.1 Clostridia bacterium
AGGCAAACAAAGTTTGTACAAACTTACAAGAACGACACCAAATGAAGAAAACACGCAAAGTTTTGCGTGTTTTCTTTTGATAAATGCGTTTTTGCTATGAACAAACTTCGCCTCTCGACGTACCTTTGTACGCCTTCGGGTTGCCCCAAACCGCGATATAGCACGGTTTGGGCTCAGTTTGTCCATTCCAAACATTTTTTCCTATTCCCTAAAAAAGGGGCTGTAATAAATTTACAGTCCCTCTATTTTTATGCTTTTTTGCGAATATCTAAAATTCTGATAATGGCAGGGCTTACAATCATGTTAATCACCAGTTCAACAATGAAGTTAAGACCCACAAAGCCCACAATCATGAACAAAAATACATTCTGTCCTGCATTGCTCGCCATACTGCTTACGCCCTGGAAGAAGAACATCACACAGCCCAAAAGGAAAACTGCGGTGTTCACCACGGGGCAAACCACACCTGCCGCAAATACGGCGAAAATTTTGTTGCGGTCTGCAAATTTTTGGTATGTATATGCAGCAGCGAGTCCGCAAAGGGCACCTTTTGCCAGTACCGTAATAAAAGTACCGCCGATGTTCCAGGTCATGAACATACTGGTGGTCGGGTCTGCCAGCACATTGATGCCAAACACCAACCCTAACCACACTGCAGCTTTTGTTCCGCAAAGTGCTGCGCCGATGACAATGGGAATCAGCGTAAGGGTAATGGACACCGTCCCAACCTTAAACACCGTTCCGACCCAGTATAAAACCACAACCAAAGCGGTTAAAATACCGGTCAGCACCATGTTCTTTGTTTTTTCCGCGCGGGTAAGCGCTTTCGGCTTTGCCACAACCGTCTTCTGCGTTTTTACGCGGTCTGCTCGTTTTTTGTTTTTTGTTTTCATAAAAATTGCCTCCTTGCTGTCGTCCGCAAAATGCGGTACAACGCTTTTTTATATTTACCCCCTTAAACGGGAGAAAATATTCATTTGTTCTTTTGATAAATGGTGTACAAGCCCTTAAGAAGCAGGTCACCATCCAACGTGATTTTATGCTTACAATGGGGCACAATCACGTTTGCCATACCGCCGGTTGCCACCACAGGAATGTCTTTGCCAATCTCCTCTAAATATCTGTCCAGCATACCGTCCAGCATTGCCGCGTTGCCGTAAACCACACCGCCGCGCATACAATCCACCGTGTTTTTCCCAATCACGGATTTGGGTGCCTCAAGTCCCACCTGCGGCAGCTGTGCCGTGCCGGAGGAAAGGGCTTTTAAGCCCATCATAACGCCCGGGATAATGGATGCGCCCTCAAAAGTTCCTTTGTCGTTTACATACAAAATTTTAGTGGCTGTACCCATGTCCACAATCAGGCAGGGGCTACCGTATAGGTTATGTGCCGCAACACAACAGCAAATTAAGTCCGCGCCCACCGAAGAGGGGTCGTCACAATGGATATTGATGCCCGTTTTTACACCCGGTCCTACCAAAATCGGCTCTACCTTGCAGACAAACCGAACCGCCTTTTCCATAATGCGGTTAAGAGGCGGTACAACCGATGAAATAATCGCACCCGAAATCATGTCCTGCGCCACATTATGAATATTTAAAATGGTCAAAAGCTTGCCTGCATATTCGTCCTCGGTTAAGGTCGCATCCGTTGCAATGCGTGCCACGAATTTCAGTTGCTCGTTGAAGAAACCACCAAGCACAATGTTGGTGTTTCCGATATCTATCGTAAGAATCATTTTCTTCCCTCAAAACATGTTTGTAATCTGGTCCTTTGTGCAGTAGCCGATTTTAGTGTCTTGCAGCTTACCGCCTTTAAAATACAGCAGGGTCGGGATGCTCTGAATACCAAACTGCATAGCAAGTGCACCCTCTTGGTCTACATTGACTTTGCCAACCTTTACTTTTCCTGCATATTCTTCTGCGATTTCCGCAACAATCGGCGCAATCATCTGGCAAGGTCCGCACCAGGTTGCCCAAAAGTCCAGCAAAACGGGTAAATCGCTCTTTAAAACTTCCTGTTCAAAATTTGCACTTGTAACTGTAATTTCCATTACGCATCCTCCTCTAACGATTTGTAGTATAACATACAATGGCAATAGCCTTCAAAGCTTTCGTCTGCAATCTGCTCTCTGAATTCCTTGCACATGCATTTATAGTCTTCGGTTTTCTCCACACGGCAGGGACAATATCCGCCTTTTTGCTTTAATCCCTCTTTGATAACCTTGACCACCTCGGGATTGGGATTGAGTTTGATTTTCATTGAATAAACCCCTTTCTGCCATTAGTTTAACATATTTTTTTAAGATTATCAAGTGTTTCTCATGTTTTTTTCCGGGCGAGGCATAATAATCTTGATTCTGATGCCCTTTTATGATAAAATAGTAAAGTCAAAATTTTAAAGTTGGTGATTATTTGAAGAATTCAGTAAAAAAAGACGGTATTGTCATTGGTGCGGCGCTGTTTTCCATGTTTTTTGGCGCAGGCAATATGATTTTTCCGCCATTTTTGGGCTTTGAAGCCGGTACACAATGGTTTATCGCATTTATCTGCTATTTCCTGGCGGACATCGGGCTTGCCGTGCTGACCGTTTTTGCCCTTTTGAAAAACGACTTACCCGAATCCCTTTTTGATGGACTCGGAAAATTTTTACCGAAACTGCTGATGCTCAGCGTGGTTTTGTGTATCGGACCGATTATCTGTATTCCCCGTACCGGTGCAACCACCTTTGAGCTTTCTTTATTGCCGTTATTTCCTGCACTGAATCCCATTCCCTTTTACATTGCTTTTTTTGCGCTGGTTTATGTGCTTTGTATTAAAAAATCAGCGGTGGTGGATGTGGTCGGCAAGGTGTTAACGCCCGTCTTATTTTTAGGCTTACTGGTACTGATTGCTTTAGGCATTTTCGCCTTTGACGGCAATCTTTCCGCGCCCAAAACCTTAAGTGTCGCCGCCGCAGGCATTCAGGCAGGCTACCAGTCCATGGACGTGCTTGCCGCCATCATTTTCGGTGCGCTGATTACACACAGTGCTGTGGAAAAAGGACATACCGAAAAATCCGCCAAGCGCAACACGATTGCAATTGCAAGCTTTGTGGCAGGCTTTGGGCTTTTGGTGGTATATTTGGGCTTAACCTTTTTAGGTGCCGTATTTTCCACCTCTCCTAACTTTACCATGCACACCGGACGCACCGAGCTTTTAACAGAAATCATCCGTCAGCTGTTTCCGGGAAACTTCGGACTTTGGTTTTTTGCGGTGGTGGCAGGGTTTGCGTGCCTTTCTACCGCCATTGCCCTGACAGGCGCTTGCGCGGACTATATCAGCACCCTTTCGGGCGGGAAAATCAAATACAGCCATCTGGTGCTGATCATCTGCATTTTCAGCGCAGTTGCTTCCTGCATCGGTGTGGACGGGCTGGTCAATTTTGCTTCTCCCATTTTAAGCATTCTGTATCCGCCTATTCTGATTATGATTCTGCTGTGCTTTGTTCGGCAGAAGCTTCCAAAATTTATTGTTCGTTTGTGTGCAGGTCTTGGTTTTGCAGTCGGCATATTGCAGGTTTTGCAAAGCTACGGCATCCGATTTACATTCTTTAACGCACTTCCCTTTGCAAATATGGATTTGCATTGGGTTGTACCCGTAGCAGTTTGTTGCATGATAGGCTTTATTCTCAAAAAGCTACTACCTCATAAATAAAAAATGTCGGCATATGAGGCATACTATAAAGAAAAGTAATTTTAAAAGGCAGAAACGATTGATTTCGTTTCTGCCTTTTTCGTAGGGTTGGGCGGTTTCCGACGAACCGCTTGTAGTGTATGCTCACACTGACCCGTTTTTAAGGTCTTAGGATATCCTAAACGTTTGGAAAATGATATACATTTTCCCCGCCTGTTGCGGTACCGGACAAAAATTTAATTTAAAATAATCTCAGCCATTCCAATTTCCCCAACGCTTGCCCAATTAACACTTGCACACATTTCTATTTTAAGTTGTAGTGCGTTGTCTATATTTAATGTATATTTTTGGGGTAAACTTCCTATTTTTATTTCAACAGTTTTTATTAATTTATCATCTGCATATATACGAAATTCAGAATCACGTGACAACTGGTTATCCACTGCACCTGCCATGAACGTTAAAGTTTTATATTTGCCGTCTAAGTTATAAAAAGCAGCATTTCCTGCATTCCCATTACTGTTGGTTATAGCCGTAGCATAAAATCCGTTAGAATATTTTTTTCCACCCATTTCAAAGTATTTACCATTTTTAGTCGTACATTCTTCGTAATACGTACTATTAAATTGAAACGCCGGACAAACATCCATCATATATTTCACATTTCCAGGTTTATCCCCAAGATATACACTTTGTGTTGCTCCATCCCATGTAACGATTTTGCCAATTGCTTCACCTACAGCACGAACAGGCAAGTATGTAGTACCGTTATAAATAAACGGCTCAACCGCGTTCCCTGTAGCATCTTTTGGTTCAATTTTTACACCGTCAACATAAATTTTTACGTTGTTATACAGTGCCTCAATCATTTCTGTTCTACTTCTTGCAAAAGCTATCCCACTTGTCAGTATTGCCCCAATCAGAATACCTGCAACCAACCCTTGTAATCTGTTTTTCATTCTGTTTTTTTCCTCCATTTCAATTTGTATATTACACTTTCCAATTTGCGAAACAAAAAGAAAAACCTGCCTCCTTTCCTCATTACTTATTTACAAATTAAAAAATGCGCCTACCAGAGTAGACGCATAAAAAACGTCAACTCCGATAGTCGCCAAACTAACTTAAATAGAGATAGGAATATTCCACAACAATATTTAGTGGAGTCAACATTTTTATCAAATCCAAAATATTGTTGCAGAAAAAAGAGTATAATATTCCTAAAAACAAAAATACTGCTAAATCTTAATTATTAAGTTAGTTTGGCACAATTAGTATATCACATTTTTTATGTTATATCAATATTTTTTTAAACTTTTATTTAGCTTGATTTTGTATCCGGCACTATACCAAGCAAGGAAATATAAGGCATTTTCCAAATATTTAGGATATCCTAAAACCTTATAAAACGGGCGATTCGTGAATTGCCCCTACGACAAAAGGCAGAAACGATTGATTTCGTTTCTGCCTTTTGAATTACTGTCCTTAAGAGTATGTCCCTTATGCCGACATTTTTGTTTTACCAGTTAAAGTACGGGTCACCGCCACCGGCTGTTCTGTGGTAGTCCAAAAGTTCCACTGTACCGGTTGCCATGTTGTATCTGCTTAAATAGCCATAATTTCCGCTGTAATAGGAATAATAGAGTAAATCCCCTGTAATGGCATGAATGTTTGAAATAGAAGTATCTGAATTCAAAATCACCTCGCTGTTATCCCCGTTATAGCGCACCACTTTTTTGCCGGTTACATAGTACACTTCCCCATTTTCACCCGGCAGAATATTGTAATCATAAATGCTTTTACAGCTTGTAATCTGTTTTACCTCACCGGTTTTCATGCTTTTTTGGTAAATGCGATAGTTTTTGCTTGCCCTGCTGTAGGTTGCATAGTAAATGTAATCGCCGTTTGCATAAATCATATAATCATTATTTGTAAGACCTGTATCGCAAGTCTGCCCCGTTTGTATATCGTAATATTTCAGCGTCTTGCTTTGATGGCTGGAGCTATAATATACCTTGTCGCCCGTAATCATAAAGTGAGTCGAAAAGCCACTACCCCAGGGCGTATCTGCAATCAACCGCAAATCACTGCCGTCCGGGTTGCAAGAATAGATGGCAGAATAATAGTCCGAGGTGCCTGCCTCCTTGCAGGAATAGTATAATCGGTTCTTATAAAAGGCGATTCCGCATACATAATCATACTTAGCCGGTTTGAATGAGAAATTCGTAAGTCCCGGCACCTTTCCGAGAACATTGGTCACACCGTTATAATAAGCAATGTTTGAAGAATACACCGTATCTACCGTTTCTTCCTCCATGGCAATTTCCACTACATTTTTATCCCGAAGCACGTAGAAAATGCCCTGATAATCCTGATATCCGTCAGCCGTTGCTTTTAACACATACGCATCGGGCTTTAAATGTGTTCTGTACTTTCCGCTTCCGTCAACCGTTACCTCAGGCTTATCGCTGATGTAAAGGGTTACCCCGCTCACCGACTCTTTGGTTTTAGAATTGATAACCGTAAAATCGGTCTGATACAGCTTATGGTCGCAGGCATTCAGTTCAAACTCAGGCCCTTTCCACTCTGTACCGCCCACAGAAAAATGCCAGGGGTTAACTACTGCTGTGTATTTGGGACTTTTCACGGTCGCATCTATGTCAAAATCCTCTTTGACCCATTCGTTCAACTCGTCTGCCAGACCTGCGCTGAACTGCGAATACAGATAAATATCCCCAAAGAAGCAGGCATAGCAGTCATGAATCACACCGTTTTCGTCCGGCTTCATCTGGTTGCCGGTATATTCCACACCGTCAAGACCCACCGAAACACTCTGCTCCACATCCACCTGACCGTTGATGCCGGTTCCGACCTCTGCCCCAAGCTCAACCAGACCGATATCGCCCAAGAAGAAATCACTACCGCAATCAATCTTTACCGCAGCTTCCACACCGGGTCCGATTTCCAGACTGCCGTCTGCATCTGCCTTAACGGTCGGGGTAACCAGCGGATCGTTCCAGGTTTCAAATTCTCCGTTATAATAGCGCATACCTGCATCGGTGCGGATATCTGCAATGGCTTCCACCGTAAATTCACCCTCTGCACGCATCACCGCATACAAGGTAAGACCAACCTTCACAGGACCTGCCACAGGAATTTCACATTCGGGAAGCTTAAATACCTGCTCGGCAGAAGCGCTTTTGGAATATCCAAACACCGCAGTAGTATCGGTTACGGCACTTGCATGTGCCAATACCTGCTCTGCTTTTAAATTTTTCCCTGCAAGGTAAACATCCACCAGCACTTTAAGCTCCATGTCCAGCGACGCATACGCCCCATCCTTGGTGGCATAGTTTTCGGTTTCATAATGAATGGTTCCGGTTTCGATTGCCGTGCCGGTCGCTTTCCAGCGCAGCTTACCGCCCTTAAAATCGCCCGTAACACCACCATTGATTACGGTATCAAAATCCGATTCCACCTTGCCTGTGTTGCCAAGATTCGGTGCACCTGCCGTAACCAGGCCGTTGCCTGCTTTAAAATGCTCAGGAGAAGCGGTCACAACGGTTGAAATGTCAATGGATTCCACAAACTCATCAAGCTCGGGCTGTGCACAGGTCACGGTTACATTGTTTCCGCTTTTTTTAACGTTTGTAATTTTGGCAATCAGCCCCTCGGGCAGATTGTTGCATGCCGGTATGTACAAAATATCCCCTTTGCGCAATGCCTTTACAACCGCGTCCGCATTGGAAAGGGTTACGGTTTTCTTTGTGCTGTCTATGTTGGAAATGGCATTTTTTTCGCCGGATTCAACGTATTTTACATTGTCTTTAAACACAATCTCGTTGGCAGAATCCTCACGAATCGCATGAAAAGATTTCGTTTTCTGCATCATTCTGCTGATCAGCGCCGCCGCTTCCGCACGGGTTAATGTGTTGTCAGGCTTAAAGGTGCCGTCCTCGTAGCCGTTGATTAATCCGTACTCTGCCGCAGTGCCCACCGCTACCTTTTGCTTTGCATCGGTAACATCCGAAAAAGGACAGGTTGCGTCCGAAGAAACGCCCATACCGTTAATCATCCAGATTGCCGCTTCCCCACGGGTGATGGGGTCATCGGGACGGAAAAGGTCTGTATCACGCGTGATGACACCGCTCTGCACTCCGCACGCTACATACGGGGTATACCAGGCATCTGCTGTCGTATCCGAAAAAGCAGGTGCATACGCTACTGACGAATCATAATCCTCCAGAGCACACACAATCAGCTTGACAAACTGTGCGCGGGTAAGGGGGCTTTCCGGCTCATAGGTCTCGTTGGTAACACCGTTGATAACACCGCTGTCTGCCAACTCATTTATAATGGCATGTGCCCAATGGCTTTCGGGTACATCCAAAAAGGATGCCGCCGAAGCATTGATGCTGACCAAAAGCACCGCCATTACAACCGAAATCAATCTTTTCATGTTCTCTCTCCTGTCGTTTTGTTATTTTTGCACAAAAAAGCATACCGCTTATACGCGATATGCTTTCTTTTTTAAACCGTTTTAGTGTCTTTCAAACATAAAGTGTTCAAGATAGTAGTTAGACTGCATATTCAGGATGTTCTGCAGATTGCGAACACCCATCTCTTCCGCAAGGGTTTCCTTCTTGGAGAACATATTCACACCAAGACCCAGCGAATCTCCCTCAATTTCAAAGCCTAACGCCGCTAAAATCGTCGGAAACATATCCATAGCTGTAAAATCACGGTTCTTCATGTTGATTTTACCACCGACCTGTGCGTTTAAGAAGCAGTTATAAACTGTACGCTCCAGATAATCGGGTTCTTCTTCAACCAGCTGTTTGTCCATACGCGGATGGTCACCGGTGATGACAATCACCGTATCCTCATAGAACGGCTGTTGCTTACACCAGTCGATAAATTCGCCCAACTGCTTGTCGGCACATGCCACAACATTTGCGGTCATGTTTTCGTACTCATCCCCGCAGATACTGCAAAGGTAACCGTCGGTACAATGGGTATCCACCGTCAACATGGTAAAGTTAAAGGGCTGTTCCCCCTGTGCAAGACGGGTAATCTCGTCTTTGGCAATCTGATACAGATACATATCCTCATAGCCCCAGAATTCGTTATCATAATCGGGGGTGGGCAAATAGCCTGCATCCTGCGCGGTAAACAAATCATAGATCTGATAGTTACCGTGCTGGGTAAACAGATTCTTTCTGCCGCCAAATACAGCATCCGAGCCGCAAAGGAATTCCTGAACATAGCCTCTTTCCAGTAAGATATCCCCTAAGGTTATAATACCGGGTGCGAATTTTTCATACTTGTCCATGGAATTTCGCTGTACCGGGAAGGAGAAGGGTACACCCGAGGAGGTCGCAAACAATGCGCCTGCCGTCCAGGTTGTACCGTCAATGGAACGGAAACCGCCTATTTTATCGTCATCCGAGAAGGAAATGCCTTCCTTGGCAAGCGCGGTCAGATTCGGCAGAAGATTGTCCTTCTGAATACCGCCCTCCTGCACAGACTGGTAGGTATTTTCCATACTCTCCAGATAAATCAGGATTAAATTTTTCTTTTCCTGCGGGTCCTTGATTTCTACACTTGAAGGATCTATATACCGTTCTTCATAAATGGTAGATACAGCATTTTTGGAACGAATGTATGCTGTGATTTCAAAGGTCTCCTCCACCATAATGGTAGAACCAATCAATCCGCCCACAACGATAAACGCAACGATCTTGCGAAAATATTTCATAAATTCAAAATCGCATTTTAAACCGAAAAACATACCTTTGATGCGAATTTTAAAGCGTTTGTGGTAATCCATCGCAAAAAAGAGCACGATGATAATCATGATGGGAATGAGGATGGGCAGACAGTCCTTAAGACCGTTTGTCAGCATACTGGTGTCGGTACCCTCCATAGGTCCGTTTAACGTATACAGAATTTCACGAATCCCAAATACATATTTTTTACCCGCCCAAATGCAGGCAACTACCACCGAAATGCTTAAAATCAGCAATAACGCATTCAGTATATACAATATTAAAGATTTCTTTTTCATTTTTCAATCTCACATTCTACTGCAAAGCATTTCTGAAACAATTCAACCACATAGGGTAAAATGACAGCAACAATAATTGCTCCGATTGTATAATAGCCGGAATTCACCTGAAGGTCGTAGGTGAAACAAAAGTCCACCATATATTCGATACCTTTCATAATAGGCACCATTACAGCCGTCATCATCATATAAATTGCAATAACACGCGCCTGAAAGCCGTTCTGGAGCAGCTGATGCCGACGTGCATAAATAGATGTCGCAAACATCGGTACAAAAAACAGGTTAATAATTGTTACAATTGCTGTCTCCATGCAATCACCTCCTTGAAAATTATCGCATAAAGAGTATAGCACAATTCCAAACAAAAGTCAATGTTTTTTCCTTCCATCCGCTACTGTGCAAACTCATCCATATAAAACTCTGAGTATTTGTAAAGTTCCTGCGTAAACACATCTATACCCATTTCTTCCGCCAGAGTCTGTGCATCCGAAAACAGATTTGTACCCAAACCCAGACGGTCACCTTCAAAGGTAAAGCCCATTGCTGAAAGCACGGTCGGGAACATATCCAGCGAACAGAAATCCCTGTTTTTTGTATGCAATTTCTCGGGTGCGTCCGCATTGATAAAGCAGTTATACACCGTATGGTCAAAATCGTGCATACTGCCGATGACAGTTGTGTCACGGCACATGTGGTCACCGCTGATGACAATCACCGTATCCTCAAAAAAGGGCTGTTGCCTGCACCATTTTACAAATTCATACACCTGCTTGTCTGCGCAGGCGAACACATTTTCGGAAGGGTTCGGATAAGTATCCCCGCACAAATCACAGACATACCCGCCCACCATATGGGTATCCACCGTCAGCATGGTTAAGTTAAAGGGCTGACCTGCCTTAGACAGACGGTTTAACTCATCCTTTGCAATTTTGTATAGGATTTCATCTTCAAAGCCCCACCATTTAAAATAATCTTTTGGAATATAGCCTTTTTCCCGGGCGGTGAATAAATCAAATATTTCAAAATTGCCGTGCTGGGTATAGAGGCTTTTTCTGCCTCCGAAATCCGAATCGGAACCGCATAAAAATACCTGATTATAGCCTTTTTCCTCCAGAATGTCCCCCATGGTTGTAAGACCCGGCGCGAAATATGTATAGTTGTTCATGGAACTGCCCTCTACAGGAAACGAAAAGGGCACGCCCGAACCGGAGCCAAGCAAGGCACCGGTTGTCCAGTAGGTTCCGCCCAAAGAACGGAATCCGCCCACCTGCTCATTATGGGAAAAGGAGATATTTTCCTTCGCCATCTGTGTCAGGTGCGGAATCAGATTCTCCTTGCAAACGCCGCCCTCCTGCTTAGACTGAAAGTTGGTTTCCATGCTTTCCATATAGATATAAATCAGGTTTTTCGGCTTTTCTGCAGAAATGGTTACCTCTGCAGGGTCTACATAATATTCTTCATAAATGGTTGTGCGCTGTAATTTTAACTGCAGATAGTCGCTGATGCCTAAGGCGGTATCTAACTTCCATACCGAGCCAATCACCAGTACGACACCTAAAAGCAACGCCCCGATACGCATCCATTTAGAAAGACGGATTTTGCACGGAATACCAATGATTTTACCGCTGAGCAGGATTTGAATTCTTGTTTTGTAATCCACGCACAAAATAAGGATTATTCCTGCAACGCAAACCGCGACCAACGGCAGACAAGCCTTAAGTCCTATCGAGACAACGTCGGTGTTGGCACCGTTCATGGGATTGTTTAAGGTAAACAGAATTTCCTGAATCCCCACGGTAAAATTACTTGCAATCCATGTGGCAGCTACACTGATAACCGTTCCGACGCAAAACAGAATTGCCGTTAAAATATAAAGCACAAGAAATTTTTTATTCTTTTTCATGTTTTTGAATTGTACATTTTACATTAAAAATTTTGCCGAAAATTTCTGCCACATAAGGCAAAAGTGTCGCAATAACCACCGCACCGAGCGTATAATAGCCCGAATACAGCTCTACCGGCTGACCGATGGCTTTTTCTAAGCAAGTCGCCGCAATTTTTGCCAAAGGCACCAGCCAGGCAACATAACAGCCGTAGCGTACCCAGAATTCCATGGTACATTTTATCTGCTTTCCGCTTCGGTTTGCCGAAACGACCATTGAGATAAACGGCACCAGAAATAAATTAATGATTATTACACCAATAATATCCATAAGCTTTCCTTTCTTAACCGATACCGCCCAGCAGAATGCCTGCCACCAGTACCAGAATACAAATCAGACAAAAAACGTATTTGGAAAGGGGATAAAACCACTTGCCGATGGGCTTTTTCGCGCCCTTTTCCACTTCTTCTCTGACAAACTTTTTGCCAAATACCCAAAACAGCATGATTGCCGCAAGCAATGCACCGAGCGGGCAGATATAAATGGACAAAAAGTCCATCCAGTCGGACACAATCCCCTGAATCAGCAGGGATGCACCAAGACCGATAACCCCCACAATCAGGCAGGCATTTCTTCGGCTTAAATTGAACTTTTCCTGAAGCGTTGCAATGGGTGCCTCGTACAGATTAATCAGCGAGGTAAGCCCTGCAAACAGCACCGCTACAAAGAACACCGCACAAATCAGCGCACCCAAAGGAATAGACCCGAACAACTGAGGCAAATGAATGAACATCAGCCCGGGGCCGCCCTGCTTTAGTGCATCACCGCCGTGCGATGCGGTAAGTGCCATGGCAGGAATAATAACCAAAGCCGCCAACAACGCCGCTAAAGTGTCAAACAATGCCACTCTGCGTGCTGCCGCAGGAATATCCTCCTTGTCCGAAAGATACGACCCGTAAATCACCGTACCGTTCCCTGCAATGGACAGCGAGAAAAACGCCTGTCCCAAAGCATACAGCCAGGTTTTATAATCCAGAAGTGCTTCCGGCTCAATACGGAACAAGTATTTATAGCCCTCTGCCGAGCCGGGCTGAAAGGCAATATAAATTCCAAGTCCGATAAACAGAACATAGAACAGAGGCATCATAAATTTGTTTGCGTTTTCAATTCCACGGCTGATGCCGAAAAATAAAATCAGAAAAGTTCCGATAACTGCGGCAGACTGCCAGATATTATTGCCAAACGCCGATGCCATACCGCCAAAAGCCGCACCGAAATCACCGCCGTCCGGCGAAAGTGTCGCCCCAACAAGACTTTCACAAGCATATTTTAAAATCCAGCCCATAACAACCGAATACCCGATTGCCATCGCCAGAGAACCCAGCACCGGAATCAGACCGATTGCTTCGCCTAAACGACGGCATTTTTTGGTTTCACCCGCCTTGCCGAACGCGCCCACGGGACCCGAACGGGTTGCACGGCCAAAAGTCATTTCGCCAATCATACCGCTGGAGGCTAAAAGCACCACAAACAGCAAATACGGCAAAATAAACGAACCGCCGCCGTATTTGGAAACGCGGGCAGGAAACATCCAGATATTGCCCATGCCAACCGCTGAGCCGATACATGCTAAGATAAAACCCCAACGGGAACGAAAGGATTCTCTTTCCGTCTGCTTATTCATTTACAAAACACCTCTTTTTGTAGATAATAAATGCTTTCGAGCGCAAAAACGCCATGCATTTTTACGCTCGTTTTAATTCAAGTTATTCTGCTTCAGCCTCTGCTTCCGCATCGGGTTCAACAACAGGCTCTGTCGGTACATCCGACTGTGCTGCCATCATTTCTGCAAGCTTTGCATCCACTTCGGTGCGTACAACAGACAATGCATCTTCCTTGGTTTCAAGTGTATACTTTCCTTCCAGGGTTTTCATAAATGCATCGTTGGCTGCGGTATAAGCTTCCTGCTGTTCCATGGTCATTGCAGACATAACCTTGCTCTTATTGTCTTCAAAGAACTTTTCGGTTTCGTTGATATCGAGTCTCTGGATTACATGGTAACCGTAATTGGTTTTGATGGGTTCCGAAACAGCACCGATTTCAAGGTCAACTGTGCCCTTTGTAAATTCATCCACCATCACAAGACCCGAGCCTGAAAGACTTTGCTTAACCATATCATCCATACCGTCGGTATTGATGAACACATAGCCATCCGGAGAGGTTGCAGAACCGGGATCATCCGAA
Source organism: Clostridia bacterium (assembly GCA_017410375.1). Taxonomy (NCBI): domain Bacteria; kingdom Bacillati; phylum Bacillota; class Clostridia; species Clostridia bacterium. Next base: position 13,866 of record JAFQQW010000041.1, read on the forward strand.
AGGGACATCAAATCGTCAATGCTCTCACCGTCATCCAGACGTTTTTTTACGTCCTGTGCTTCTTTAAGTGCATCTGCTTCCTCCACCGCGTTGCCCTCAGAATCGGTAAACGCAATCAGAACGTGCTTTGCACGCAGGAAATTATCATCATAATATGCCTTTAATTCTTCTATGCCAAAGCCTTCCAACACATTCATATCAATCAGGCTGTTGTAGGCATTTTCATAGCTTAAGGACTTGAGTACAACCGAGCGGTACTGCTCTTCGGTGATGCCAACCCTTTCCAAAAATGCATCATACTCTGTCTTGTACTGTTCCTTTTCAGAATCCAGCATTGCTTCAGCTTCTGCAATTTTTTCTTCCGGAACAGCATATCCGTTTTCTGTCGCATAGTTTACTACGCGGTTGTTTTCTGCCAGCATGTTCAGCATTTCATCTGCAGTCATGCCATAGTTCATGCAGTAAAATTTCAATTCATAATCATAAATCGGGGTATCGCCTACCGTAACAACCACCTTGCCCTCTGCCGGCTGTGCAGTTGTTTCCGCATTATCCTTTGCCTTACTGCAACCGGCAAAAATCATAACCACCGCAAGCAGTAAACAAATACACGAAAAAATTCTTGTTCTTTTTAAACTAAACATGTTAAATCCTCCTAAGTTTGTTGTAGGATAAGTATATCACATTTTGTTTTTTCTGTCAATAAAAAAGGAAAGCACACCGTGTGGCATGCCTTCCTGCTTATTATTTTGTAATGGGCTGTACCAAAGGAATCATGGTTGTGCCTTCATAGGTTTTTTGACCCCATACGAATACCTTCTGGTTGTCTGCAACGTTTAATGCATACGGTTTTTCCCAAGTCAGGTAGATGTTGTCAATAATCTGTTTGTTTGTAATAGTTTTGCCATCTTCTGCGTAGGTAATAACAAACAGTGCAATCTGTTTTGTTGCTTCGGTAGTAAGCGAAACACGGTCAGAATATACACTTTTGTGCACCTGAACCCCTGTATCTGCGTTTTTGTTAATCAGGTACAGGTTCGCACCCAGATAGTCCCAGGAGGTGTTACCGCTGTCTGAGAATTTATAAGGATGATGCAACAACGTATCGTTTACGGTAATGACGCCTTCTTCTCTTGAAGGCGCAATGGTTACTTCGTTCCGTTCATTTTCAGCAATGTAGAAGTAAGGCTGACCTTCGCTGTTGTTTGTGCCTCTGTACATAACCTTTGCATCGAAATAGATTTTGGAATCTGTATAGAAAGCGCTTGCAGAATCGGGTGCAATCGTGCCCCAACGCGGTTCACTGTAACGGGGACGGAGATAACCGCTGAGGCTGCAGCCTGTAAAATCAGCCGCATTGTTCCCCTCTTCATCTGCTGTATAACCAATCTTATAAGCAGGTTCTAAGCGCAGACCGAACTGCAGCTTATTCTGTGTTATATCAGCAATACCGAAGTAGCTTGCAAGTCCTGATGCATTGTCGCCGGGCAATGCCATAGCTGCAGGTTTGAAGTTCCCGGGATTATTTGCAACGGTATTGATTACATCCCCTGCCTTGATTTCAGTCATTGCAGGATATAGGCATGCTTTGCCGTTTACTTCAATTGCATAGCCTGCCGGGCAGGAATTTGCGGACATACCGTCAGCAACCGGATCATAAGGTACATAGCCGTTTTCATTGCCTTCTTCGGGGCTTGTTGCGGTTACCAATGCATCAAATACCGTCGGGTAGGTGATGATGTCGCCTTTACGGTCGGTCTTTTTACCCCATGCCAGTGTACCTTCTTCTGCATCATAGCCTGTCTTTCTTGCCGCAAGAGCAGGAACAACCGTTTCCACGCCGTTTACCGTTACGGTTACCGAACCGCTAACATCTTCCTTTGCAACAGTCAGCTTTTCCCAGATATTCCATTCTTCGTCGTCTGCAGGAAGATTGGTGTAGGTCCAGGTGGCGTCCTCTACAGAGAGCATGGGATTGTTTCCGTCTTTATCTGCCGGTACCAAAGCAATACCTGCCAGTCTGTCATAGTTGCCGCCCTTGTTTCTTCTGAGCAAGAACGGCTCGCCTTTCTTTAATGCAACCGTTCCCACATCCCCTGCAGGTGCACACCAGAAAAAGCTGTGTCCGGTAGCAGAGGTTGCACCAACACTGCCTGAGAAAACAAAGTTTGTGGACACATCTGTCGGTACATTGTTTACAATACCCGAGGTAGAAATGGTGATTTTAGAGGTTCTGTCGCCGTCACCCGAGCTGTGGTGATGTCTTAATGCATATACATAATAATCACCGCTCACCTGCGGAATGAAAATGCCAAAATCGCCTCCTGCGTTTCTTCTTGCGGTGATATCATTGTACCCTTCATCTACTGTTGCGGTATCTAAAGCTGTTTTTTCCAGATTAAAGGCATTGATGAAAATGGTATTTGCCGGGAACACGCCGGTGTCATAGGTCTTAACATCTGTCCATGTACCGCGGTCAACTCTGAAAGCAGTCATATGGCAGTATACAGCATCATACCAGAAGCTTGTGGAGCTGTTCTGATAGTTTGCCTTTGTAAGTGTGCCGTCATAAGGTACGCTGGTTTCTGTGGTTGCATCCCAAACGGTTACATTGGTAACATAGCTTCTGTTTAAAAGATTATTTTTGTCAATACCAAAGGACAAGCCGTTATTGTTTCTGTAAGACACACGCTTAACGGGAACATTGGTAAAGGTAAAGCCGGTTACCGCAGGGGTCCCTGCAGCCGTTGCTTCTTTCATGGAATCGGTTACCTTGCTGTCCGGAACTGCAACGGTACCCGAAAGCACCAAGCCTTCATATACCGAGCCTTCGGCATTAAAAAGACTTTCTTTTGTGTAAGAATGGGTAATACCCAGTGCTTTTACACTGTCCGCACTGAGAACAAACTTTAAATTACTGCCATCTGTCCCTGCTGCTGTACAAGCAATTTCCAAGCCTTCCTCCGGTACATAAAATTCGGTAACCGTTGCCTGAAGCTGTGCACCGAACACAGGTACTGTCGAAAGAAGCATACAGCAAACAAGCATAAAGGCTATCAAGCTTTTGCTAAATTTCATAATATTTTACTCTCCTTTTAAAGTTTTGGAATTCTGATACCGGGTGGTGAAGCCGTTATCTGCCTAAAGCATTCGCTTTCCGCTGGTCAGGCGCAAAGCAGTCCATTTTAAACCGGGCAGGCTAACCTTTTTATAAAATGGTGAACCCTTTAAACAAGTCATTCCGCTTTTCGGGCAGCATGGATTCTGCCCAACTCTTTAAAATACATAGCATTTTATTATACTCCAACACAAACAACTTTGTCAATAGATTTTGCAAAAAAAGACACTTTTTGATAAGAATGTCACTTTTTGCCTACCCCAAAATAAAAAAAGACAATCCCTCTGCATGAGGAATTGTCCTTTTGTTTTTCTCATTATACCGGATTGCCTTCTGTGTCAAAAAGCGGAAGCGGTGCAAGATAGGTTATGTCCTCTCTGCCAATCGCATCGCCTTCTGCCAGAACTGCCATTTTGGCAACGACATTGCCGCCTGCTTCGGAAATCAGCTTTTCCAGAGCAGCCAGAGATTCACCCGTGCTGATTACATCGTCAACCACCAGAACGCGCTTTCCTTTCATCGCCTCAACGTCTTTAGAATCTAAGTACAGCGTCTGTCTGTGGCTGGTGGTAATGGAATCCACCTCTACGCTGATGACGTCCTTCATATAAAGCTTGGGCGACTTTCTTGCAACAATATAATGGTTTCTGCCTGCCTGACGCGCCATTTCATATAAAAGCGGAATACCTTTGGATTCAGCAGTAATCATCACATCATATTCGGGCGCAAGCTTTAACAGCTCTTCTGCGGATTTTTTGGTCAGTTCCACATCCCCGAACATAATAAATGCACCGATGTATAAGCTTTCGTTCAGCTTACAAAGGGTTAAATCCCGTTTCAAGCCTGCAATGTCTATTGTGTAAAACTCTTTCATTTTGTGCTCCTTTTAAGTTATGCGAGTCCTAAAACCTTCAGTACAATATATACCACAAACAGTGCAACCGAAATCCACATAACACCGCTGATGTCCTTAACCTTACCGCAGAGGATTTTCAAGATAACCCATGCCAAAATACCAAACATAATACCGTTTGCGATGGAGTATGTAAGAGGCATCATAACGATTGCCAGGAACGCACCGATAACGTCTGCCGCATCGCCGTCAAAATCAACTTTTTTAACGGACGAAAGCATCAGAAGTGCCACATACAGCATAGCAGGTGTTGTTGCAAAGCTCGGAATTGCCAGGAAAACCGGCGCAAAGATGATTGCAATGATAAACATAATCGCAGTCACTACCGAAGCAAGACCGGTTCTGCCGCCTGCTGCAACGCCTGCGCTGGATTCAACATAGCTTGTAACGGTGGAGGTACCGAGGCACGCACCCACAACTGTGCCGACAGCATCTGCCATCAATGCACCGGATGCCTTAGGAAGCTCACCCTTTTCATTCAGAAGATCGCCTTTCTGTGCAACACCGATTAATGTGCCGACTGTATCAAAAATATCAGTGTAAAGGAATGTAAAGGTTACAATCACAAAGCCTGCAAAGTTTTTCACGATAAATGCGAAATCAAACTTGAACAATGCAGGTGCGGCAAAGTTTGCTTTGATTGCATCCCAGGAAAGATTCGGAATTACAGAGTAAACGCCGTTTGCCGGATCGGGCACATACCAACCCACAAGCTCTGCAACAATACCCAGCACCCAGGTCACGATAATACCAAGCAAAATCGCACCCGGCACTTTAAAGTGATCAAACACACCAATCAGCAGCAGACCAACCAAGGCTAAAACCACGCCCGGTGCGGAAATATCGCCAAGTGCTACAGTTGTAGCCGGATCAGCCACAACAATCTTTGCATTCAAAAGTGCGATGATTGCGATAAACAGACCGATACCTGCGGTAATACCGTATTTTAAGTTGTTCGGAATCTTGTTTACCAATGCTTCACGGAACTTAAAGAGCGAAAGAATCATAAAGATGATACCTTCTACCAGAATGGAAGTCAAAGCGACTTCGTACGAGTATCCCATAGCACCGCAAACGGTGAATGCAAAAAACGCGTTCAGACCCATGCCTGATGCCAACGCAACAGGATAGTTTGCAAAAAACGCCATGCACAAGGTTGCGATTGCCGCTGAAATAGCGGTTGCCATGAAGATACCGGCAGGTGTTGCACCCGGAATACTCCCCAGATAACCCGGATTTACCGCAAGAATGTACGACATTGCTAAAAATGTTGTAATACCTGCAATAATTTCGGTACGAACACTACTGCCCCTTTCTTTGATTTTGAAAAACTTTTCCAGTTTTCCCATTTTTCCCATCTCCTTTTTTATAATATTTTTTATGGAAAATCAATGGATCAGGACACATAAAGCAACCATTTGCCTGCGGTGTCCGTTTTTTGGTCTCACAAAAAAACTCTGACCAAATTTATTTTACCATGACTTGACAAAAATTACAATAGATTTTTATGAAGAATTTAAAAATCACGCTCTGTGCTTTACAAATCCGAGGGCACCGCAAAGGGTACGTCCGAGGGTGCAAGCTCGCCGATATGTACAAAGCCCGTTTCATCAAAGTAAACCCTCTGACAATGGCATCTGCGTTTTCTCGGCTCGTTAGACGGGTTTGTCCCCTCCAGACAATGATGACAAATCCAAAGCTCACTTTTATCGGGCGAATAGAAAAAGGTGGCATGTCCCGGTCCGAAGTTGCCGTTCCCTTTTTTCAGTATCGGCTCCGGATATTTCTCCCAGGCATCGGCATCTGTCATTTTTCCGCCCTTAAACTCTAACAATCCAACCGCGTAATCATCGCTCCAGCAACCGTTGGCGCTGTATAAAATGAACAATCTGCCGTTCGGACTTTTCACAAAATATCCGCCCTCCACAATCGGGGCCTTGTCATAAGGCGGAACAAGCTCCCAAGGCAGCTCCGGTCTTGCAATAACGGCTATTTTTCCAACCGGTTCTGTGGGCGATTTAAGTGTCTGTACAGCAAGGGTCTGTACCCCGTCTATAACTGTTGAAGTGCACAAATACAGTCTGTTATTTTCGGTATCCTGATACACCGAGGGGTCAATGGCAAAAACATCTCTGTTCATGTGTCCGCTCAGCTTAAACCCGTCAAAGGGGGAATCGGTCTTTGCCTCTAAAACAATGATATGCTTTTTATTATCCTCCGGGCTGTTCTCACAGCTTGTGTAAATGTACCATTTACCGTTGATATAATGCAGCTCGGGCGCCCATAAATACCCAAAGGTGTCATCCTCAGCATTGGATTTGTATGCCAAACGGCTTTCACTCTTTGAAAACATGTCCGCAAGGCTTTCGGAGCGGTGAATGAAGAGTTCATCGCTTCCCCAGAAGTGCGTACCGGTGGTAGAAATACCATAATAACACTTTTCCTTTTCGCAGTATACAATGCACGGGTCCGGATGCCCCGCATCCCCCAGCGGATTTGTAAACGTCTGCTTTCCCGCTATGCTTTCAACCGGAATTTTAAAATTTTTGTTTAATTCTATCATAAATACACCCCTCATAAAGCTTCGAATTTACGACACATAAGGTTTAGATGCAAACCTTTCAAAGGCTCCCTTGTGTAAAGGGAGGCTTTTTAAAATTCGATATATCAAATTACTTGAAACTTATAATCTTATTTCCCTTATATTTTAAAGTTCCTTTTTTACTAATTTTATAATTCCCATATGAAAATTCCGAGACAACAAACGAAAGCTTTTTATCTTTTGTTTTAAAAACAACAACACAGCTTTTCGGTTTCCACCTTTCAGGATACTTAGAAGCTACATTGGGCTTATATTTGTCAACAACTTCCGCTTTAACTGTTTTTACAGGTGAAAATTTATTTTGAATTAGCTTCAATATGATTAAAAACCAACATAACAAAGATATACCAATCAGTATATAATGAATTACTTCTGACATTTTTTCTCCTTTCAACAGCATTCGCCAATCTTTATATACTCATAGGCGTAAAGGATTCAAATCCCATATGCCTTAAACTTGTTAAATTTTCAAAAAGCTTTACACAATTTTATTGTACCATGGATTTTTAAAAATTACAACACAATAAAAATCCACCGGCATAGCCGGTGGTATTTCATTTTCGGGCATAGCCCTACCCGATACTGGCTGCGCACAAGTGCGCTTTTTATTGGCCTGCCAGCCATGCAACGATTACTTGCTACCCATAAATGGGTTATTTTAAG